>NZ_JABAIP010000011.1:0-199012 GCF_012843185.1 Shewanella sp. DNRA4 | reverse complement strand
GCCATATTCCCCAGAACTAAACCCTATCGAACAGGTATGGAGTTGGCTGCGCCAACATTATCTCGCCAATCGCTGTTTTAAAGGATATGAGGACATAGTGGATGCCTGCAGCCAAGCATGGAACAGCTTTATCAGTTGTACAAAACGCATGATAAAGATGTGCTCTCGGGAATGGGCGAAGGTGACTGAGCTTTAATACGGAATGGTATAACGAATAAGCTTATTGCCCATTAATTTTGGCTTTGAACTTTGCTTTAGTGACGTCATCGGCGAGTTGATACCAATAATCCAGCATATGGCTGATTTCGGCTTGAGTTGGTGAATCAGGCGCTGTGCTTTGTGTTATTGCAGCTGTGGATGCGACTGCTGTGGTGGTCACTGTAGTGGACGTCGCAGAAGCGGTGGCAGGCAGAGTTGGTGCACTCGTTGTCGCTGATACTTGAGGCAGGCTTTGCTGAGTGGTAAACGTTATCGAGGCGGGATGTTGTCCCTGATTATACTGAAAGATTTCCTGCTCGAAGTTTCGGCCTATCTGTAACCCGTTTTTCACTAATCTATCTTGGTCGAACGCAATCACTTGATTATGCTTATCTAAAAGCATGAGTAATGGTAACTCATCGAATTGCTTTGCAGCCTTAGCCGAATCTATATTGGGCAGTTTGAGATGTAATTCTTGGTCTGTTTGATTAAAGCGAATGATCAGCACGTCCGATTGATAGCGTACTGAATTTGCCTGTTTACGGTATTGAGCATTGTAGCGAAAAGCGATTTGGTTCAATCCATTACTTAGCGTAACAGGTGAGGTGTTTAATGGCTTTTGTCCATTTACGGTGAGCAGCTCGACATCGCTTGGAAGCTGTAGAATTACTTCGGCACAAGCGGGTTGTAGGCTGGCAAGCAATAGGGTTGATGCACACAGTATAGAAGGGGATTTCATAAGCTTTCTCTTCGTTTATATCAAGTATTAATGATAAGTGAGATAGCGGATTACACAAAACCTTAGATGGCAAAGGAATAAACTCATTTAGTTTATTTTGTTAAGGTTTAGAGCATGCAGGGATGAAACTAAAAGAAAAGGCTCACGAAGAGCCTTTTCTGATCCAAAGCACGAAGCTAGGTTATACCTACTTCTCTTCAACTTAATCTAAGTGGAAGTAACGCAAATTACTTTGCTTTATCTTGGCTTAGGTTGATGCGGTACACGGCAAAACCAAGTTCATCTTTACTCAGTTTGGTCATTTCGCGTTGTTTATTCGCTTCGATAAAGGTTGCGGCTTTATCGCTATCTTGGGTTTGGAAGCGAATATCAAGGGTCACATTCGTGTTGATGGTTTTGAAATCCCAGTTGTAGTCAGCACTTGGGTTTACCATGCCTTCGTACTTGCCTGTTGTTTCATTGTACTTAGATTGCGCTGTGATATAGGCCGCTAAGGCTTCACGGTTGGTATCTGGCAGTTCCAGAACCACATGGTCACTGCCTGTACCGGCGAACTTACCACCAAAGGCGCGATAGTTATTTGAAGCCACGATAAATTCTTTGGCTGCAAATTCTTCGCCAGTGAATACTTTGCCATTTTCATCGGTATAGCTTAAATCGACGATACGGTTAGCATTGGCGTTGACAACAGCGCAGTCACGGTCGAACTTACTTGGTTGAGTGACATCAATTTTATAAGTTAAACCATCGAGTACGTCGAAGTTGTAGGTTGGATGACCGTCCCAGTTGATTAACTCCTGTGGCGTTGTTTTACTTGGGTCGATTTGCTTAAACTGGTTAGCGGAACATTCCAGCCAGTCTTTCAGCTCTGCACCTGTGGCCTTTACCGCCACCATGGTATTAGGGTAGAGATAAAGATCGGCAGCATTTTTAAAGGTCAATGCGCCTTTATCCACTTGCACGTATTGGTCTGCATCGCTGGTTGTGCCATGGCGTCCGCCGGCTTTGAATGGCGCAGAGGCCGATAATACAGGCAGATCTTTTAACGCCTCTGGGAGTTTGGCTTTTACGTTGGCTATTTGTGCATCGGAAACGATTTGCACCGTTGGATCGTCCTGCACTAAGGTCAAGAAGCTATACATATCGGCGGCAGCAACCCCAATTGGCTCATCCACGAAGGCAAGTGTGCCTTGGTGCTCGGCGGCGACTGCATCATGAATGGCAGCGTCTGCTTCCACTAATGGCGTTTTAGTTGTGCCATCATAGATAGGACGAGCCTTAGTCGTTGCACTAAGTACCACCCATTTACCGTCTTTACGCTCTAGTTTAAAGTCAACCACACCTAAGTTATCACCCCAACGTCCAGGCATGACGGCTGGGACGCCGTTTAATAGACCCTTAGTCACATCTGTATTAGGTAGGTCGGCATATTTGGCATCGGGGAAGATGGAGTGGCTGTGACCAAACATAATGGCATTAATATCTTTTACATTCGTTAACGCGTAGGTAGCGTTTTCCGCCATTGGATCGCCAGGATTCTCTGTTGAACCGATACCAGAGTGGGGGATCGCGATAATCAAATCAGCGCCTTTCGCCTTCATTTCAGGCACATATTTCTTTGCTGTCTCGACGATATCTTCAACCTTAACTTTGCCAGTAAGATTTTGTTTATCCCACAATAAGATTTGTGGCGGCACAAAACCAATATAACCAATCTTAATGGTTTGGTTATTTCCTTCGTTATCGATAATTTGTTTTTCTTTAATGATATATGGGGTGAATAAATGCTCACCTTTTTTCACATTATTCCAACAACCGTTTTCATCAGCACAATATACGTTGGCGTTAATATAAGGAAATTTAGCACCATGAAGTGATTTATTTAAAAAATCTAAACCATAGTTAAATTCGTGATTCCCGATATTTCCCACTTCGTAATCTAGTAGGTTCATCGCTTTATAAGCCGGGTGAACATCGCCCATTTGCAGACCGACTTTAGCCATATAGTCGCCCATTGGACTACCTTGAAGTAGGTCACCGTTATCAACGAGCACACTGTTTTTGGACTCCTGACGAGCCGCATGAATTAAACTTGCGGTACGCGCTAGGCCAATTGTTGGATCGACTTTGCCGTTGTAGTAGTTGAAATCCATGATATTCGTGTGCAGATCGGTGGTTTCTAATACACGTAAATCCGCTTGAACAATTGGCTCATCATCTGAGCCACAGGCGCTTACACCAAGGGCGGCAGTGATCATCACTGCGAGTAGTTTTTTATTTAACATAGTTTTCTCTATTTATATTTATGTGACCCTAATACATGCTCTATTTTTGAGCATGCCCATCATCCAGTTAACTCATATTCTGAAAACTGTTCTGAAAACGATTAGTTACAGAAGCATTAAGTTAACGAACAGGATTATAAAGACATTTGATGATCTGAATGTGACATTAATTGGATAAAGGCTGTATTAAATTGTGACAATGAATTTGATTGGTTAAATTACAGTCGATATATGACGTGATTTTTGTTTGTCTGTTGGATAAACACTTGGATTGGTTGTTTGTTAAAGATAATTAATATTTGTTATTAAAATGGTTTGATTTTAAACCGGTTTTTATATCATTATTGCGTTAACCTTTAGCGTTTTTATAATTGTTCTTAGGTAACTTATTATTTTTAAATTAAATTATTTTTATATTTATCATGTTGTTTATGATTTTTATTATTCAGATGTAATGTGGGCATGGCAGTGGTGCTCGCTTGATGATGTTATTTGAGGTTCGTCACACATAAAGCGATACAATTTAGCCTTGAATACGTTGGTCGAAAGCTTGGCTGAATGGCGGTTAACTTGCTAAGGTTGTGCGTCGACGACAGTGCCTTGAAGATGCACTCGTTGGAAGAGAAGCCAAAATCCGTTACTCGCACCTTTCACTTAAAAAATATAAAGACAGGGCAGTGACACTTAAGGGAGTTAATATGCGTAAGTCTGTTATTTTTACCGCTGTTACCGCGGCGTTGTTATTGGGCGCCTGTTCTGAAAATTCTGCTGTAAATTCTGAAGCTACTAATGCGGTCGCAGCCAAAGCTGCTTCAACACCAGCTCAAATAGATGCGACCAATGTGTTATTAAGCAAGAGTCCATTACAAGATCAAGCACCGCAGTTTAATTTGATCAAGAGCTCGGATTATGCCCCCGCCTTTGCGCAGGGGATAAAAGAGCACGAGGCTGAAATCGCCGCCATTATTGGCAATAAACAGGCGCCGACCTTTGAGAATACCATTTTAGCTATGGAAACGTCGGGTGGGTTGTTGACTCGAGTGTCACGCACCTTCTTTAACCTCGCGGGTTTGATCTCCGATGATAATTTTCAAAAAACGGAGGCGGATTTAGCGCCTAAGTTATCGGCTCATCGCGATAACATTTATTTAGATCCAAGCTTATTTGCACGTGTTGAAACCGTGTATCAACAACGTGACACGTTAAATGCTGAAGATAAGCGCCTAGTCGAGTTTTATTACGAGCAGTTTGTGCGTGCTGGGGCCAAATTATCCGATGCCGATAAAGCCCAAATGCGTGATTTCAACGCTGAGTTGGCCACCCTTGCGACTGAGTTTTCCCAAAACAGCTTAAAGTCATTTAAAGACGATGTGATTGTCGTGACAGACAAGGCACAGCTAGACGGTTTATCTGACAGTGAAATCGCGACCTTAGCGGCCGCAGCGCAAGCAGCGGGTAAAACGGGTTACTTGATTACCTTAGTGAACACGACGCGTCAGCCTATTTTAGCCAGTTTAAATAATCGTGAACTGCGCCAAAAAGTCTGGGAAACCTCGGCCCACCGCGCCGTTGCTAGCAATGGCCCTTTAATCGTGAAGATGGCGCAGCTGCGCGCCAAGAAAGCCAATTTACTCGGCTTTGATACTTGGGCTGCCTATGCCGTGGCCGACCAAATGGCTAAAACGCCAAGCGCAGTGTATGAAATTTTAGATGACTTGGCGCCTAAGGCGTTGGCTCACGCTAAGGCCGATGCGGCGGATATCCAAGCTGAAATCAAAAAAGCTGGCGGCAATTTTGAATTGCAACCTTGGGATTGGGCTTATTACGCCGAGAAAGTGCGCCAACAAAAGTATGCCCTCGACGAGAGCAGCATCAAACCTTATTTTGAATTCAATTCAGTGCTCAAGGATGGTTTGTTCTTCGCAATGAACAAACTCTACGGCATTAGCATTAAACCTCGCACCGATTTACCAGTATGGCATAGCGATGTGCTCGCCTTTGAGGTTTTCGATAAAGACAACAGCTCAATTGGCCTGTTCTACCTTGATCCTTATGCCCGTGAAGGTAAGGGCGGCGGCGCGTGGATGGATGAGTTTGTCACTCAAAGCGGCCTGCTAGGCACTAAGCCTGTGGTATATAACGCACTGAATATCCCAAAACCTGCTGACGGTCCAACCTTGATGACCTTCGATGAAGTGACCACTATGTTCCACGAATTTGGTCATGCGGTGCATGGTTTATTCTCCAAGGTGAAATACCCAAGTGTGGCGGGCACCTCTACTGCGCGCGACTTTGTGGAGTTTCCATCTCAAGTTAACGAAGATTGGAACATTGACCCTGCGGTCATTGCCAATTACGCCAAACATTATCAAACTGGCGAGCCTATTCCAAAAGCCCTACTCGATAAGATATTAGCCTCGAATAAATTTGGTCAAGGTTTTGATACTGTGGAGTATTTAGCGGCTGCATTACTGGATATGGAATGGCACTCGATTGGTGCCGACACCCAAATCAAGGATGTGGAACAGTTTGAGCATCAAGTGTTAGCCAAACACGGCCTCGATTTCGCGCCGATCCCACCGCGTTATAAGTCGAGCTATTTTAGCCATGCCTTCTCGGGTGGCTATTCAGCCGGTTATTACGCTTACCTGTGGACAGAAGTGTTTGCCGCCGATGCCTTCGCCTATATGGGCCAACATGGGGGCTTAAAAGCTGAAAACGGCGATAAGTTCCGTGAAGCGGTATTGTCTAAAGGCAACAGCGAAGATTTGATGCAGAATTACATCCACTTTACTGGTCAAAAGCCTACGACCGATGCCTTATTAAAACGTCGTGGTTTAGTCGACTAAGCGAGTCATTGTAAAAAGGGCCAAAGGCTTGGTAGGGCAACCTATCAAGCCTTTTTTTACGCTATTGTTTTTCGATAATCTTTACTCTAAAATCCCGCCACATTTGACTGTGGGATAACTTCTTTATCCCGTATCGACGCCCCTCGAAAATCAGGCTCAGTTTCCCCTCCTTTGAGCCCTTGAGTACAGCTAAAGCGTAGCCTCTTTATATTGGATGTAGCATTAATGGTTTCGCAATTAAGTGAAGCAGTGCTGGATGTGATCGCTGACGCCTTGGTAGACAAAGGCTATATCTTTTTACCCGAGTTAGTTCCTAGTCATATAAGCCAAGTATTGCTGGAAAAAGTTCGAACAACAGAAATACATGAGCTCAAAGCGGCTTCGATTGGACGTGGTGCAGAACAACAACTTAACCCCGATATTCGTCGTGACCGGATTCAGTGGTTAGAGGAGCAGCATGAGCCTGATTCACTCTATTTGGATTTGATGATGCAATTAAAGGATGGGCTCAATCGTCGCTTATTTATGGGGTTGTTTGACTATGAAAGTCATTATGCTGTGTATCAACCCGGCGCTTTTTATAAGAAGCATGTGGATGCGCTAAAAGGCAGTCAAAACCGCATCTTAACCACGGTGTTTTTCTTAAATCCGGATTGGACGCCAGCAGACTGCGGCGAGCTGATTATTTACGATGAAGCCGATAATGAGATTGAACGTATAGCGCCAAAAATGGGGCACTTTGTGATTTTCTTAAGCGAGCGTTTTCCCCATGAGGTGACTAAAACCTTGGCGCAACGTAACAGTATTGCCGGGTGGTTTAGGGTGAGCACCAGCATGCATGGCTTTTAAAAGGGCTAAAAAAACCACCTTAGTTAAGGTGGTTTTTTGTATACAGTGATGCAATGCTAGGTATTAGGCTAACGATGCTTGAGTATCTTTGGCATTAAACTGTTCAATATCCAACTCATTTTCTGATTTACCAATCACAACGGCAGTCATCATATCGCCAGTTACGTTCGTCGCGGTGCGGATCATATCGATAATACGGTCGATTGCGGCGATAAAGGCAATACCTTCGAGCGGTAACCCAATCACGCCTAAGGTCACTGTTAACATCACCATTGCACTGCCTGGCACGCCAGCAGTACCGACAGAGGCAACCGTTGCGGTGACGGCAATCATCACATAATCTAAGGTATCGAGTGGAATGCCGTAAATCTGCGCGATAAAAATAGCCGAAATTGCAGGATAGATACCACCACAGCCATCCATGTTCATGGTGGCACCGAGCGGCATAACAAAGGCGCTGTAGCGCTTAGAAACACCCATGGTTTCAACCGCTCTAGTGCTGGCTGGCAACGTGCCAAAGCTTGAAGAGGTACTAAAAGCCACTAATTGCGCAGGCATAGCCTTGCGGAAAAATTGCATAGGGCTTAAGCCTGCAAATTTCACAAAGCCACCATACACAAAAATCATATGTATCAGGGCTGCAATATAGATTGCGGCGATAAACTTACCTAGAGGCAATAGGGTCGATAAACCATATTCACCCACTACCCAAGCCATTAAGCCAAATACACCAATTGGGGTGAGTTTTAACACCATACGAGTCAGTTGAAACATCACTTCGGCGCCCGCTTCAATTGTGCGTTTAAGCGGCTCAGCCTTCTCGCCAACCTTGTTGATGGCAATCCCGACTAAAGCGGCAAACACAATAATTTGCAGTACTTTACCTTCGGCCAGTGAGGCAAATGGATTGACAGGGATCATATCGAGTAGCACTTGCGCAAACCCTGGTATATTGCGCTCACGCACTTCAGTGGTGGCCAGTTGCATCGTGCCGCCCATATCAATAAGCGAACCAACGGCTAAGCCGATTAACGAGGCGATTGTACCTGTTAGCATAAACATGCCTAAGGTTTTAAGGCTTAAGCGTTTTAGATTGGTTTGAGAGCCTAGCGAGGTAATACTTACCACGATAGCGCAGAAGACCAGTGGCGCAACTAGCATCTTAATCGCGCTAATAAATAGATCGCCAAGCGGTTTAAGCACAGTTGCGCTTTCGCCTAATAACACGCCAACGAGCGCACCTAAGATAAAGCCTGTGAGGACTTTTTGCCAAAAAGGGATGCGGCTAATAGTTTGAAGGATCATGCGTTTTCCAAAAATATATCATTACAAGCCCATAGACCTGAGATGCTAGTATGTGTATCCACTTGAAGTAAATGAACTTATACCAAGCGGCGCGTCAGGTACAGGACAATTTCTGCCATTAAAGGCATTGTATCGGCAGTGACAGGGTTATAACAAACCGATTTTCTTATAACTTATTGTGATAAATGAGTTTGTTGTGAAATAGTTGGTTTTTACATCGTTTTAACGTCAAGGTTGTAACCCAATATTTAATGTAAAAAATTATTAATTTCATAGAGTAAGTTTTTATGTCGGACTTAATTGTCATGTTTTCGGGAGCTTTTTTGGCGGCCACCTTGTTACCGGGTGGATCTGAAGTTTTGCTCGTCGCCCTGTTAAATAAAGTCCCGCAAGCTTGGTTAGTATTAGTTGCTGTAGCCAGTATTGGTAATACCTTAGGGGCGATGACAAGTTTTTATCTTGGACGTTTAGGGCGGTTTGCTAAGTCCCCAGAGGCATTGAGTGAAGGCAAACATGCCAAAGCCTTAACACTTATCGAGCGTTATGGCGTGTGGTCCTTATTACTGTCGTGGGCACCGATTATCGGGGATATATTATGTTTACTTGCGGGTTGGTTAAAGCTACCCATGTTACCCGCGTTGAGTATGATTTTTATCGGTAAAACAGTTCGTTATCTTATGGTAGCTGCAGTGACATTACACTGGCTTGGTTGATTTATTAACGGAGTTGTTCGGTTAAAGGGCGGGATTTAGTAAAGGAAGTCATTGTATTAATTGGAACTTTGCTGATATTTAAGCGTCTTAAGTGATTGTGGATAAAAGGTTTTGAGCTGAGCTAATTTTTAGCCCATTGATGTATAAGGGGAATACTTTGAAAAAATGGATACTAGCGGTTGCGATTTCCGCCGCACTTGCAGGCTGTGCCTCTGAAACTTCAACCCAAATACCTACAGGTATAAGGTTAATTGAAAATGTGCAACTCACAGATTCACAAGTCGGTATTCCCTATAAAAAATATCAGCTTGCTAATGGCCTTACCGTAATTTTGCATCAGGATCGCTCTGATCCTCTAGTGCATGTTGATGTGACTTATCATGTCGGCTCAGCCCGTGAACTCGCTGGTCGCTCTGGGTTCGCTCATTTGTTTGAACATATGATGTTCCAAGGCTCAGAGCACGTTGCCGATGAGCAGCATTTTGAGGTGGTGACCGAGGCGGGTGGAATGCTTAACGGTTCCACTAATACTGATAGAACCAACTATTTTGAGACAGTCCCTAGCAATCAGCTCGAAAAAATGCTGTGGCTTGAGTCTGACCGTATGGGCTTTTTATTGCCAGCGCTGACCAGTGAGAAATTTGAAGTGCAGCGTGAGACGGTAAAAAATGAGCGCGCTCAACGGATTGATAATCAACCCTATGGCCGAATGAGCGAGCGTTTTAATCAAGCTATGTTTCCAGTTGGACATCCATATTCCTGGCCTGTTATTGGCTGGCCAGAGGATCTTAACCGCGCCACAGTGGATGATGTTAAGCACTTTTTCCAGCGCTGGTACGGCCCTAATAATGCCACGCTGACGATTGGTGGCGATTTTGATGAGCAGCAAGCTTTAGCTTGGGTAAATAAATACTTTGGCGAAATCCCCCGAGGCCCAGAGGTTCAGTCCGAACCTAAGACCTTAGTTACGCTTGATAAGACCCGCTATATTTCGATGGAAGATAACGTACATTTACCGCTGATCCGTATAGGGTTTCCGACCGTGTATGCCAGTCATCCCGATGAGGCTGCGCTGGATTTATTAGCCAATATTTTAGGTGGAGGGAAAACCTCATTAATCTATAAAAATCTGGTGAAGGATGGTTATGCAGTGCAGGCCAGCGTGAGCCAACCCTGTCAGGAGTTGGCATGCCAGATGTCGATTTACGCCCTAGCTAATCCACAAAAAGGGACGACGCTTGCTGAGCTTGAGCAGCGGATCTTGGCATCTATTAATGAGTTCCAGCAGCGCGGCGTGACCGACGAAGACTTGCAAAAAGTAAAAGTCCAGTTTGAGGCCGATAGCATATTTGGTCTGCAAAGTGTCAAAGGAAAAGTATCGACTTTGGCGCTAAATCAAACCTTGTTTGGTGAGCCGAATAAAATAGCTTCTGACCTTGCTCGTTACGCTAATGTCACTAAAGACGATGTGATGCGCGTATTTAAAAAATACATCAAAGACAAACCTATGGTGGTGATGAGTGTGGTGCCGCAGGGTATGAAGGCCTTAGTTGCCCATCCCGATAACTTCACTGCCCAAACGCTGCCGGTCGCCCAAACGGCGGTTGAAGGTGAATTACCTACCGCTAAATTGGTTTCAAGCTTTGATCGTTCAAAAATGCCCGCAACGGGGGCTGCGCCTGTGCTGAAAGTGCCGCAAATCTGGACCAGTAAGTTAGCCAATGGCATTGAAGTTATGGGCACTCAAAGCGCCGAGACACCAACGGTTGAGTTGGTGATTTATCTTAACGGTGGTCATCGACTCGTCCCCGTCGAAAAGGCGGGACTGGCAAGCTTAACCGCGGAAATGCTCAATGAATCGACCCAAAAGCGTAGCAGTGAACAATTGTCACAGGCGCTTGAGATGTTAGGTAGCACGGTCGATTTTAGTGCTTCGGAATATCAAAGCACGATTAAAGTTTCAGCGCTCACCGAGCATTTGGATGAAACATTAGCCATCTTAGAAGAAAAGCTGTTTGAGCCTGCCTTCAATGAGGCCGATTTTGCTCGGGTGAAGCAGCAACAATTACAGCAAATTCAACATATGCAGTCTAATCCTAGCTATCAGGCCAATGCTGCGCTGTATAGCTTGCTCTACGGTAACAATAACGCCCTTGGGGTCAGTGATGCGGGGACGTTAGATTCAGTAGCCGCGCTGACACTTGCTGATGTAAAGGCATTTTACGCCGAGCAGTATCGTGGTGCTAATGCCAAAATCATTACTGTGGCAAATCTGCCAGAAAGTGCGTTACTACCTAAGCTTGCGGGATTGAGCCAATGGCAAGGGGAGGTGAGCACATTGCCGCCACTCAAATCATTCCCTGCACTGAAGGGCGGGACTATTTATCTGATAGATAAACCGGGCGCAGCTCAGTCGGTGATCAATATTGCGAAACGCGCCTTACCCTATGATGCAACAGGCAATTATTTTAAATCGTATTTAATGAACTACCCTCTAGGGGGGGCTTTTAATAGTCGTATTAACCTTAACCTACGTGAGAATAAGGGCTATACCTATGGCGCGCGTACAAGCTTCTCGGGAGCGGGGGAAGCGGGTGAGTTTATCGCCTCTAGCGATGTGCGTACCGATGTAACTGCTAAAGCCTTAAATGAGTTTATTAAAGAAATCAAAGCTTATCAGCAGCAAGGGATGACTGATGCGGAGCTGACCTTTATGCGAAACTCGGTTTCCCAAGGGCAGGCGTTGGATTATGAGACGCCTTATCAGAAGGCGGGTTTTATGCGGATGATTCAGCGTTATCAATTAAGCCAAGATTTTACTACCGAGCAGGACAAAATTATAAATACTGTAACAAAAGATGAACTCAATGCCCTCGCGGCTTCCGAGCTAGATATCTCACAAATGATCATCTTGGTTGTTGGTGACAAGGCTAAAATTGAAGCGGATTTGGCAACTTTAGGCTATCCAATTGAAACTTTAGTATTGTAAATTAGCTTTTTGGCCTTATATATACCTAACAAACCCAAAGATACGAGTTTCAACCTCTTTCGTTTGTTTGGGTATAAATTGCAGACAAGTTAATCGTGCAGCACAAAGTAGCTGTTATCTAAAGTGTTAAAGTGTATGGCGGTGACAGCATTAGCTGTCACCGTCTGCGTTTAATTGCAGAAGAATGTAATTTGGCTTGCCCCATGGACAGGTTTAGATTTATTTTGAGGCGTATTTTGAAAGGTAAGCCTCAAAATAAAGGTCTGACTGTTAACCTTGTCGCGATAGCGAACCACCAATCAGAGAAGCGCAAATTGAAGCCATTCAATGAATTAGTACAACATTTCTCGGACGCTCAAGGGCGTGCCGCACTCCTTGGCATGCAACGTGGAATTGAGCGTGAGGCGCTACGTATTGATGAATCTGGCTACCTTGCGCTAGATGGTCACCCCATCGAGTTAGGATCGGCCTTGACTCACTCGCGTATTACAACTGACTACAGTGAAGCACTGCTTGAATTTATTACTCCGGTGAATAATCAGGTTGAGCCGCTATTGCAAGGCTTGACCCAGACCCATGCCTATAGTGTGCGGCATTTGCATGGTCAGCGTCTTTGGCCCGTGAGCATGCCCTGCTATGTAAAAGATGAGGCGAATATCCCCATTGCTCGGTACGGTACGTCGAACACGGGTAAGATGAAAACCTTGTATCGTAAGGGCTTAACTTATCGTTACGGCGCTTTGATGCAGATTATTTCTGGGGTGCATTTTAACTTCTCGGTATCGCGGGAATTGTGGCAACGCCTCTATGAACTGAGCGATAAAGGCTTGAGCTTTGAGGATTTTATCTCCGAGTCTTACTTCGGACTTATCCGCAATTATCGCCGTTTGGTCTGGGTGTTGCCTTATTTGTTTGGTGCCTCTCCAGCGTTGTGTAGCTCATTTATCAAGGGTCAAAAGACCGATTTACGTTTTGAAAAGTCGGGACGCGGCACTTTGTATTTACCCTATGCAACGTCGCTGCGGATGAGCGATTTGGGCTATACCAACAAAGAGCAAGAAGATCTCAATATTAGTTATAACTCTCTGCCCGAGTATTTGGCGGGGATTAAAGCGGCAATTAAGATGCCATCGGCAAACTTTGCCAATATTGGCGTTAAGGTTGATGGTGAATTTCGTCAACTCAATGCTAACGTGCTGCAAATTGAGAACGAATTTTACTCACCCATCCGTGCTAAACGGGTGACAAAAAGTGGTGAGAAACCCTCAGAGGCCCTTGCTCGTGCTGGGGTGGAATATATTGAGGTGCGTGCATTAGATGTCAATCCCTTTAGCCCTATCGGGATTGAGGCAAGTCAAGTACGCTTCCTCGACTTATTCTTACTCTATTGTTTATTAACACCATCACCTAAGTCAGATGCCGCTGAAGAGGTGCGATTAAGCGCCAACTTAAAGTCAGTGGTACTTGAGGGACGTAAGCCTGGACTTGAGCTGCTTACGGCAACGGGAACATTATCATTACAGACATGGCTCTTGGAGCTATTTGATCACTTATCGTCACTGGCAGTATTACTCGATGGTGAAACAAATGCTTATCAAGCAGCCTTAGCCCATTGGCGAGACGCTGTGGTTGATCCACAGAAAACCTTGTCTGGCCAAGTGCTTCAGCAATTGGTAACCAAGGGGCAAGATCATGGGCAGTGGGTGATGTCATTGGCACAGCAATATCATCAATATTTTATGGATTACCCCTTATCAACTGAGGTTGTCAGCGATTATCAAGCTGAGGCACAAGCATCGCTTAACAAGCAAGCGGACATCGAAGCGGCGCAACGTGCGGTATCCTTTGATGATTATCTGACTGACTATTTCGGCGCGCCAGCCTAACGAGTCAAGGTGTGAAGATGCGGACATTTATTCTCGCTGCCAGTTTGCTTGGGTCTACTGCGTTACTCTCAGGTTGCGCTTCATCCCCTGAAGATGATTTAAGTTGTGGTACGGTATCGGGCTATTTACAGCCCGATGCTAGTACCCATTGGTATCGAGTGGTGGTGACTCATCTAGATGGTAAGCCTGTGGTCTCAAAGCCTAATTATCAATTAGCACCTGGGGAATATGAGTTTACCGTTGCCGAGTTAATTGATGCTCCATCCCTTGGGGTGTCTCTTAGCGCGCGAACGCCAAAAACCTTTACGTTAGTGGTCGAAGGGCACCAGCGTTACCACATAGGGGCATTATTCCACACGGATAAACGCTACATGGGTAAAGATACCAACTATTGGGAGCCTGGTGTGTGGCAACAAGAAAATCATGAATGCCAGTTTGATTTAAGTCCTGAAACAAAATAGTTCGTTTTAACAATGGATTGTCATTTCTGTTAATGAGTATGACCTGAAAATAGGTGCTAAGGTGATCTTAGCGCCAAAAACAGGATTGGTGCTTTGCCTCATTCTATCACTGTGCGATGATGGGCAAGTTTTACTTCTTTGGAGAACAAGCGCTTAATGAAATGGCTTTCGACAACTCTGTTATGTGCATCCATAGGTTTTCTGTCTGGTTGCGCCACTTCTCCGCCAAAATCTCCTGACAACCTTTGCGATATTTTTCAAGAACATCGTTCATGGTACGAGGCCGCTAAGGATACCCGTGATAAATGGGGCGTACCCGTGCATGTGCCTCTGGCAATGATGTATCAAGAAAGCTCGTTTAAACATAATGCGGCGCCGCCTATGCAGTACTTTTTAGGCTTTATTCCCATTGGCCGAGCCAGTGATGCCTATGGTTATGCGCAGGCCAAATCCATGACGTGGGATGACTATGTTCGCGAGACTGGTAATAGTTGGTCTTCGCGCAGTAATTTTGATGATGCCATGGATTTTATGGGCTGGTTTATTTACAAGACCAATAAAATCAATGGAATTTCTAAATGGGATGCGAAGGCGCAGTACCTCAATTACCACGAAGGTTGGGGAGGTTATCGTCGAGGCTCTTATAAGTCTAAGGCTTGGTTAGTCAAGGTTGCAGCTAAGGTGGATGATAGAGCCAAACGTTATGCGGCTCAGTATAAAACCTGCAAGGAGGATTTAGATTCTTCTTGGTTATGGCGGCTATTTTTTGATTAACCTTGCGCCCATGTACGAGGAGCTTATTGACTATAAGCTGTTGCCGAATGTTTATTGCGGCTGTTGATTATTAGCCGCTATGGCTTCGAGTGCATTAACGGCCTGTTTTTTACCGCGCTTTTGCTCATACATTGCATTATCAGCCTGTTTAAAAGACTTAGCCCAATCATTATCGTAAGGAGCGATGCCCACGCTAAAATTGAGATTTAGCGGCGACTCATGATGTAACTTAAGGCGCATGGCATCCAGATCGTTTTCGAGTAATTCAAGCGGGCCATGGCATAGGGCGACAAACTCATCGCCACCAAACCGAGAGATAATCCCTTTGTGTTTCCAGAAACCTAGGATTGTTTTAGCGACTTCTTTTATTGCCACATCGCCGACCTGATGTCCCTGTTGATCATTGATAATTTTGAGATTATCCATATCAATGATCACTAAAAAGCTGCCTAATTGAGCCTTAGGTTGCCAATGTTGCAGGGCATCTTCGAAGTTTTTACGGTTATAGAGTCCGGTTAAGTTGTCGAAGTTGGCGAGTTTAGTGATTTGTAATGACTTTTGATACAGGGCAATGGCGTTGCTGGCCTCGTGGGTAAGAATAGAGACCAAATTACGGTCGTAGTCGTTAAAGGCGCCAACACTACTGCTGTCGAGATTCAGCATACCGTAAAGTTTGCCATCAATCCGTATTGGGCTTGAGAGTGTGGAGCGTATCGGTTGCTTGGCTGCTGTAAGCAGCACCTGTTGCTGTTCATCTGTTAGCGTGCTTGCGGCATTGATATTTTTCATATCATCCACAACGACTACACGGTCACATTTACCCTTGGTGAGTCGATACTCGAAGGATTGTTCAAGGGAAAAATTTAATTGTTTTAGCTTGTTAAGATCGAGTCCAACTACTGACTCGAAATGCAGTCTATGGTTATCTTCATTGACTTTGATAATGCTGCCCATTTCTGCACCGTTAATAATACAGACGGCTTTATTCAACAGGGCATCGAGAAATGCATGTTCATTTTTATACTGACTCGACAGGTGGGCAAGTTCGTAAATGGCATCGTTAATGTTCACGACTTGCTCTAGATGTTGCCATAGGCGAGTTAAACGCCCTTGGTGGAGATAGTAGATTAAGCTGTAGGCAATGACATAGATAAGGCACACAAACAGCAGAGGGAGAATAGTCCAGCCTTCTGTCGGAGCATTAAAAACGAACAATAAAACGAAAAGCACTATCGGTACAATCAACAATAAGAGGTGATAGCGATAGTCTAAGCGGTCAATGGTTTTACGTTTAAAATTATCCCTTAATTTCACTCGGCAGTTCCTTTATTCGTGCTCCGGTTAGTCTGATTGAATCGCCACATCACTAACTCATTCACGCTGAGTAAGAATAAGTATATAACGAAGTTGATAAATTCACTGATAAAGGAATAAATATATTCCCTTATCAGTGATTTGCGCGGCTCGGTTAGGCTTTAGCAAACTCGGCTAAAATCCACGCTAGGGGCGTTTGGTATTGGCTTGGCATCCAAGTTTGCAACGCGCCAATACTATCTGTTAACACGCCCGTATTAGGCACTGAAAGATTTAAGTGCCCGACTTTACGGCCTAGTCGAACTTCTTTGTTGTACCAATAGAGCTCAGCATTAGGCAAGCTTAACCAGCGAGGATCGTTATCAATACCGATCAGATTGACCATCACGCATTGAAAGTTCACCTGTGGCTGCGGAATAGCAATACCGCACAGGGCTCTTAAATGCAGTTGGAATTGATCCATATGGGTACCCGCTTGGGTCCAATGGCCTGAGTTGTGTACCCGCGGCGCTAACTCGTTAACCAGCAGCTTATCGCCAACTCGGAAACATTCCATCGCCATTACGCCGACATATGCCAGCTCATGCATAATAGCGCTCAGCATGCCTTCCGCTTGCGCTTGCAGGTGATTCAGACGAGTCAGTGGCGAAATTGAGGCCATCAAAATGCCATCTTGGTGCAGGTTCAGTGTTAATGGATAAAACACGCATTGACCTTCACGGGTACGTACGCCGACTAAGGAGACTTCTTCATCGAAGTTAATTGCTTGCTCGGCAATGGCTAAGTTGCGCCAATCATGGGGGATGTCACCTGCTTCGGCTTGCTTTAACCAATATTGGCCCTTACCATCGTAACCGCCCGTGCGACGTTTCATCAACACGCGTGGGCCAAAGGCTTGATACAAGTTTTCGACGTTGGTCTTATCATCGACAAGTGTCCAAGGTGCCGTTGGGACTTGGAGCTGATCTAGTAAGCTTTTTTGGCTGTAACGGTCGGCCAAACGGCTAAATACTGGGCCGTTAACAAAATGCGGATGGCTACTGAGTTGTAAGCTTAAGGCTGATTCGGGCCACTGCTCGCGTTCGGCGGTGATAATATCCTGAGGCGCCAGCGGCAGGATTTCATCGGTGGGCGTCATAATATCGACGGCGCGAACATCGATAGCTAGCGGCTCGCCAGCGTGGGTCAGCATAGCGCCGAGTTGACCATTACCTAACACCCAAACCTTTGATTTTGCGTTTGCTTGGGTCATTAGGCTTCCCTCGGATCGGGATTGTCCAGTACTGCGCGGGTTTGTTCTTCTCTAAAGGCTTCTAAACGTGCGGCAAGATCTGCATCGTTATTGGCTAAGATTTGGCAGGCGAGTAGTCCGGCGTTAAAGGCTCCAGCGGTTCCAATGGCCAGTGTGCCAACGGCGATACCCTTTGGCATCTGCACGATAGACAGTAAGCTATCCATGCCCGATAGCGCTTTGCTTTGTACTGGTACACCTAATACGGGTAAGCGAGTTTTTGAGGCAATCATACCGGGTAAATGAGCTGCTCCGCCCGCGCCACCGATAATAATTTTAAAACCACGGTCAGCGGCTCCGGCTGCAAACTCCATCAGTTTATCTGGCGTTCTATGGGCTGATACAACTTCAACATGGTAAGGCACTTGCAGTTTATCCATGATCTCAGCGGCGGCTTCCATTGTGGGCCAATCACTCTTAGAACCCATAACAACAGCAACAAGGGCTTGCATGATAACTCCTTAACTCACTAATTTTAATTATATTTCGACCTTGTTTCAGGTCTGGGTACAGTCGATGTTCGCGGCTCCTGTAAGAGCTGGGAGCATCATGGCGCAGAATAATACCATGTAAAGCCCGATTTCTGGCGTTTTTTGCGCGTAAAAATAGTGCCTTTAGGATGGATAAAGTGTTCGTTGAATTGGCCTAAATAAACCCTATACCCCAACGCAGATACTGTGCGTTGGGGATAAAATATCAATTTGCAATTAGTGGGTTGCTGCTGGATTAGATTCGAGGATATGCTCAAATGATGGCGCTTCGGCTAAAGCTTCCCGCAGGGTAGGATAAAACTTCAGTATCCCTTCAATCGGTTGCACTTTAGCCCTCGCGAGGGTGCGAATGGGCTGAAACTGCAAATCGGCAATAATCAACTTAGTATGGTTATGCTTACATTTTTCAATCAGTTTATTGAGTGCTGCAAGACCACCTGCATCCAGAATCGATACCCCATCTAAGTAAAGTACAATCACTTGTTTATCTTGAGTGAGGCTGGCGATTTCGGCAAAAATACGATCGGCAGCGGCAAAAAATAGTGGGCCATTAATTTTGAGCACGGCCCAGTCGGCGGGCAGAGGCTGATCGATATAACGCTTGTTGCTACTGATATCATACAGCTTGGTCATCTCCGCGATTTCTTTCATAAATAGCAATGCGGCTAAAATAATCCCCACGCTGATGGCGATCACCATATCGAATATCACCGTGAGTGAAAAACAGCTTAAAAACACCAATATATCGCTGGTGGGCGCAGTTTTAAGTAAGTGCACCGCTTTTGGGGCTTCACTCATATTCCAGGCCACTACCAGTAATAATGCGGCCATCGCTGACATGGGTAAATAGGCCAAAATCCCCGCTAGGGCCACGAGGCCAATGAGTACCACTATGGCATGGATCATCGATGCGATCGGACTCTGAGCACCCGCCTTAACGTTTGCCGCACTGCGGGCAATGGCCGCGGTTGCTGGGATCCCGCCAAAGAAGGGGGCGATAATATTGCCTATCCCTTGGCCGAGAAGCTCGCTGTTCGCGCTATGGCGCTTGCCTGTCATGCCATCAAGCACAACGGCACATAGCAGCGATTCTATGGCACCTAACATGGCAATCGCGAAGGCGGCGGGGAGTAAGGCTTGAAAAGTGGCCAGATTAAATTCAAAGGCTTGACCATTGGCGCCAGTTTGTAACCAAGGCCATTCAAAGTGGGGGAGAACCGCAGGGATACCTGTGCCGACACTGCCGTCGCTTAATTGGTAATGGAAACGTGTTCCTATGGTCTCAATATCAGCGCCCATAGCATTTAACACTAAAGCGAGAATACTGCCCAAAACGATGGCAGGAAGGTGGGCTGGTACTGGGATTTTTAATCTAGGCCAGAGTCGCATAGTGGCTAAGGTAGCAGCAGCCACTAATAAGCTTGGTAGGTGAAGTGCAGGCAATGCCTGACCTAGTGCCATGAGTTTGGCAAAATATTGCTCTGGCATGTGCTCTATATGCAGACCGAAGAAGTCTTTTAGCTGCAAGGTTGCTATCACCACCCCAATCCCTGCGGTAAAGCCTAAGGTGACCGATTCAGGAATGTATAGGATTAATCTACCCAGTCTTAACATCGCCATGGCAACCAGCATCATGCCAGACATGACGGTAGCGATCAGCAGTCCCGCCAACCCAAATTGTTGGGCGATGGGATAGAGTAAGACGACGAAGGCGGCCGTTGGTCCCGAGACGCTATAACGGGAGCCACCTGTCATGGCGATAATAAAACCACCGACAATGGCGGTGTATAAGCCATATTGTGGGGCGACACCGCTAGCTATCGCCAGTGCCATTGCCAGTGGTATCGCAATGATCCCTACGGTCAGACCCGCCATGAGATCTTGTCCAAAACGTTTAAACGAATATTTATCTTTTACGCACGCTTCGCTAAGGGCGTGGGCAATTCTTAATGAAAACAAATGAGCAGAGTGTGACACGAGTGGGTCCATAAACGCGGCTTATTACAAGGCTCTATTCTAGAGTTCAGAAGAATGTTCTTGTGTGATCATGGTTGCAAAAGACGCTTAAATGTCTTTGTTTTTAATAAATAGTATGCTTGGTAAAGTGAGTGTGGCGATTTCTCTCATCAAATAACCCTTTTGTGCTTAGGCTGCGTTTATAGGGATATCAACCATTGGGGTCACAATCACTAGGTCACTATCATGAGATATCCATCTTCAGTCTTTCGCTATAAAACGCATTTAAGCTTTGTTGTTTCGGGATTAACAGTCGCTGTACTGCTCGGTTTGAGTGCTTGCAGTGATAAATCTGCGAAGCAGCAAAACCCTACTGAATTAGCAGTTCAAGCAAAAATTGCCGCGGAGCAACAAGCAGAGCTTAAGCAAAGCGCAGAGCTTAAGGAAAGTGCCGAGCGTCAGGCCAATCGGCAATTGGATGCTGCAATCGCCATACAGGAGCAAGCATCGTTAGCGAGGCTGCAAACAATGAATGCTGAGGGGCGAGCGTATATTGCTCAACCTGCGGCCAGTATCAGTGCGGCGCCCGCGTTAAACGGCGATTGGCCAGGGGCTGTGCAATCTGAGCGCAATCGATTCGAGAAGCAAGTGCAAAACGGCATCATGGTCGCAGGGGAGATCCCAGTATCGACTTTTGCTATCGATGTCGATACTGGCAGTTACACGACGTTAAGGCGAATGCTAAAGGAAGGGCGATTGCCACAGAAGGACACGCTGCGGGTTGAAGAAATGCTGAATTATTTTTCCTATGACTATCCACTGCCGAGTAAAAATGAGCCGCCCTTCAGTGTTACGACTGAGCTTGCTCCATCACCCTATAACGATGACATGATGTTACTTCGCATTGGTTTGAAGGGGTATGAACAGAGTAAAGCTGAACTGAGCGCCAGTAACTTAGTGTTTCTGCTGGATGTGTCAGGGTCGATGGCATCGCCCGATAAGTTACCTCTGTTGCAAACTGCCTTGAAAATGCTGACCCAGCAACTGGATGCTGAGGATAAGGTATCGATTGTCGTCTACGCCGGCGCCGCTGGAGTGGTGTTAGATGGCGCGGCGGGTAACGACAGTCAAACTCTTCATTATGCGTTAGAGCAGCTTAGTGCGGGTGGTTCAACCAATGGGGCGCAAGGTATTCAGCTTGCTTATCAGTTAGCGCAGAAACACTTTGTTAAAGGCGGCATTAATCGAGTGATACTTGCGACCGACGGTGACTTTAATGTCGGCACGAGCAATCTCGATGAGCTAATCGATTTGGTTAGCGCACAGAAACAACAAGGGATTGGGTTAACTACGCTCGGTTTTGGCATGGGTGATTACAATGACCATTTGATGGAGCAATTAGCCGATAAAGGCAATGGACAATATGCCTATATCGATTCACTCAATGAGGCGAGAAAAGTGCTGGTGGAACAATTAAGTGCAACCTTGCTCACCATAGCCAAAGAGGTGAAAGTGCAGGTCGAGTTTAATCCTGCTCTTGTGGCCGAATACCGTCTTATCGGTTATGAGAACCGCGCCTTAGCGCGTGAAGATTTTAATAACGACAAGGTGGATGCGGGCGAAATAGGCGCTGGGCATACCGTCACGGCACTTTACGAGCTGCGTTATGTTGATGCGGGTAATTTGTCTAATGATCAACTTCGCTATGGGTATAATCCCAAAACGGGCAATGAAAAATATAGCCGCGATGAAATCGCCTATCTGAAATTACGTTATCAGCTACCGGATGCCACTCAAAGCCAGTTACTTACCTATCCAATCCGTGCCGATCAAAAAGTGAAATCCTTAGCACAGGCGAGTGATGATTTTCGCTTTGCCGCTGCGGTGGCAGGATTAGGACAGTTACTGAATCAAAGTCACTATTTGCATCAATTTGATTATAATAAGCTTAGTGCGCTCACTCGTTCTGCGCTGGGGGAAGATACCAGCGGCTACCGACATGAATTTATGCAGCTTGTGGATACCGCTGCAATGCTTGCACAAACACAGCGAGTGCCAATCAAAAAATCCTTTGATGTCGGAGATAAACCTTTCCCGCCCGAGGACAAACCGCATCAGCAATGAGCCAAATTATTATGTTTCAGTTAGTTAACCATTAGGGAGCTGCCATGGCCCTGGCGATACCGCAAATGCATGCCCATGAGCATACCGATGAACAGTTAATGCAACGCTATGCCAAAGGCGATGGCAAAGCGTTTGAGCAGCTTTATCTTAAACACAAAGGCGCATTGTACCGTTACTTTGTGCGCCAACTCGGTGACAAACAGTTAGCCGAAGATTTATATCAAGAAACCTGGGGACGAGTGATCCGTGCCGCCGCCAATTATGAGCCGAGTGCTAAGTTTAATACTTGGCTCTATCGGATTGCCCATAATCTGTTGATTGACCACGTCAGAGCTGTCAAACCCGTCGACTTAGTTAGCCATGATAATGAGGAAAGGCTAGATACCTTTGTGGGAGCGGAGCAGGAACAACCCGATGTACATTGGCAGGAAACGCAAAAGAGCCTGTTACTGAAGACCTGTATTGCCCTGTTACCCCAAGTGCAGAAAGAGGCCTTTATTCTCAATATCGAAATGGGCTTTACCGCAGCGGTGATCAGCGATATCGCAGGGGTGACACTCGAAGCGACCAAGAGCCGCATTCGCTACGCGTATCAAAGCTTAAAAGATTGTGTCAATGCTAAATGGCAGGAGGTTGGTCATGAGTAATTCCACTCTGTCATCGGAAGAAGAGGCACTACGTCAGGAAGTCTCGGCTTGGTATCACAAGCAAGCACTGGAAATGCCACCCGAGCGGCTCGACCAAGATATTTTGCGCCTATCACAAGCTCATTTGGCTGAAATGAATGTGAGCCAGCTAAAGCCTGCTGCTACGCCTGTGTGGCGCCGTTTGCCATGGGCGTTATCGAGCGCCGCTTCCTTAGTACTGGTTGTGGGTTTAATCGTACTGAATAGAGGCTATTTTGAAGAGGAGTTAGCCGCTCCAGCAGCGTTGACTATGGGGGCGCCCATGCCCGCTCAAGCACCGTTAGATAACGCTGCTCAGCAAGCCGAAATGGCGCGTCAAGCGAGAATGGAAGATGCCGCAACACAAAGTAGGCAAAGGGAAGCGATGAGGGCCGAAGCTAAGATGTCAGCCCCGGAAAATCCGCAAGCAGAGTCTCGAGCATTATCGCAAAGGGCGCGTGTATTGCCTCAAAGTGATGTAGCCACAGCTGCGCTGCGTGATAAAGATGTGTTGATGGCGTCGTTAACACGTTTGCAAGCGTTAATAGACTCGAAGCAAATACAGGAAGCCTTAGCTCTTGAGCAAAGCTTAGTGAAGCAGTATCCCGAGTTGTCTAAAACCAATGCTGAATCTACCGATGACACAAAGGCAATTGAGAAATTTAAAGCTCTACAGCATCAGCTTCATTCTGTGAGCAAATAAAGCGTAAATCAGTGGGCTGGTCTCATTAAGGCCACTCACTGATATTAATATCTTATTCTTAACGTTGTCGTATTAATCTAGGACACTTTTTACAGGTCGTAATGTTAATTACTTGATCATGGTCATAAAGTGCACAGGAACTCGCCTGTTATATTGGATATTGATAAACGACTTGACTAGTATCAATAGTCAGTCCTAAGTTCAGGAGGCGATATGCTCAAAAGACTCATGCATGATCATAAACATATAGCAGTGCTATTGAATGTCTTGAAAAATAAACAGATGAAATTAGTTGAAGGCGAGGCGATTAATTTTATTGTTGTGAGAGACATCGTTGAGTATATGCAAGGATATGCTGAGCGTAGCCATCACCCCGTTGAAGATATTATTTATGCTTATTATTTGGCACATAAGGCGAATGATGACATCGACAAGCTAAGTGTCGAGCACCAAGTTGTGACTGCGGCTTCATCAGCATTAATGAATACTTTAAACCTGATATTAAGTGACATTGTTGTCGCAAGGGATAAACTGATTGCCGATTTTGCCGAATATGTTGACTTACAAGAAAAACATATGCAAATGG
Organism: Shewanella sp. DNRA4; assembly: GCF_012843185.1. Lineage (NCBI taxonomy): Bacteria > Pseudomonadati > Pseudomonadota > Gammaproteobacteria > Alteromonadales > Shewanellaceae > Shewanella > Shewanella sp. DNRA4. Next base: position 174,834 of record NZ_JABAIP010000011.1, on the reverse strand, counting down.
AAGAGCGGGAGATTTTCCCCTTACTTGCGAAGTCTTTAACCGAGCAAGATTGGAAGGAGATTGAACAACAATGCCAAGCATCGTTAATTGATGATCCGCTATTCCTTGACCGAGAGCAGCAAGCCTTTGATGACTTACGTTCTTATTTAAAAGCGTCCGATTAGGATTTGTAAGTCATCTGAAGGGTAAAAACAGAAAAAGCGCCATAAGCGCTTTTTCTCTATATCCTGTCAATAAAAAAACAGCAGGTTACAACTGGATGGTGTCTATATCGTAATCAAAGTTGTTATCAATCTCTTGCAGTTCCTTGAGTAAACGATGTTTGTCCTTTAACGCCTCGATTTCGCGCCACTTACGCTTTTTATTAGCACCACGCGAACGGTCGGGTCTTTCTACAACTTCATCTAGCGCACAACCATAATCTAAACGATCCATGGTAACCTCCTGTTGTTGTATGTTTTGTCAGCGATTAAATAACATATTTTCAAAACAGGGTGCAAGAATTATGTTTCATTTGTGTTAACTTGAAATGAAATTTGGATGATATGTCATTGATATTAACTATCACTTTAGTGGTGGTTGCTTCTTGAAATGTTTATTTTATTAATGAGATACAATAAAAAAGCCAGCAATTGCTGGCTTTTTGTTCGATCAGATTTTACCCCGTCGATAAAGATTGATTAAGCCATTGCTTGAGGCATCTAACGCAGTCGCTTCTTGATCTGCACCAATACGGGCGAGGACGTCGTTGCCTAAGGTTTTGCCGAGCTCAACACCCCATTGGTCGAAGGAGTTGATGTCCCAAATGGCGCCTTGGACAAAGGTTCTGTGCTCATAGAGCGCAATCAGTGCGCCTAAGGTTTCTGGTGTCAACTTATCCATTAATAGAGTGTTGCTTGGCTTATTGCCCGGCATGACTTTGTGTTTGGCGATAAGTAACTTTTCTTCATCACTCAAGTTGCTCTTGCTCAATTCTGCCAGCGCTTCATCTAAGGTACGGCCTTGCATGAGTGCTTGAGTTTGTCCAAAGCAGTTAGAGGCTAACTGATCATGGTGTTCACCGATAGGGTTATGGCTTTGCAGCGGCATAATGAAATCAGCAGGAATTAATGCAGTACCTTGATGCAGCAACTGATGGTAAGCGTGTTGACCGTTTGTGCCTTCGCCGCCCCAAATCACAGGACCTGTGCTGTAATCCACATGCGTACCATTGAGCGTGACTGATTTACCGTTACTTTCCATATCCAGTTGTTGGAAGTAGGCAGGAAGTCCGCGAAGGTAATGATCGTAGGTCAATACCACATGGCTTTGAGCATTAAAAAAATTGCCATACCACAGTGAGAATAGTCCCATGATGACGGGCATATTTTCCGCTAAAGGCGCAGTGGCAAAATGGGTATCCATTTGGTGCGCGCCTTTTAATAGGGAGCGGAAGTTATCCATGCCGATGAGTAAAGCGATGGGTAAACCAATAGCTGACCATAGAGAATAGCGACCACCAACCCAGTCCCACATTGGGAAGATATTAGCGGCATCAATACCAAACTCAGTTGCTTTTGCCACGTTAGAGGTCACGGCAACAAAGTGTTTCGCGACATCTGACTGTGAACCACCTTTAGCTAAGAACCACGCTTTGGCCGTTAAGGTGTTGGTCAGCGTCTCTTGTGTACCAAAAGACTTAGACGACATGATAAAAAGCGTGGTTTCAGGATCGAGCAGCTTGAGTTTTTCACTGATCGAGGTGCCATCGACGTTGGCAACAAAATGGCAATTGAGACCTGTTATCCAGTATGGACGTAAGGCTTGGGAAACAATTTTAGGGCCAAGGAATGAACCACCGATACCGATACTGACAATATCGGTAATGGCTTTGCCTGTGTAGCCTTTCCACTGTCCTGAGGTGACTGAAGTGACAAACTGTTGCATCTTGTTCAGCGTTTGCTGTACTTCAGGAACGATATCTTGACCTTCGGCAATGATGGATTGGTCCGCGGTGCTGCGCAGTGCGGTATGCAAAACGGCACGTTTTTCGGTGGTGTTAATGATATCACCGGCAAACATCGCCTTGATTTTAGCGTCAAGCTTGGCTTCTTGCGCCAGTGTCAGCAGCAAGTTGAGAGTCTCAGGTGTTGCTCTATTTTTTGAATAATCTAAAAATAAGCCACAGGTAGAAAGCGACATGTTGCTAAAGCGTGCAGGATCGCCTGCAAAGAGTTCTCGCATATGCGGGATCTGCTGGCTATGGGCTGCTAACGCCTTCCAGGTTGTGCTTTGGGTCAAGATAGTCATCGAATCGTCTCCGAAGATACTTAGTTTGCCAGTTTAGCCTTGAGCATGACTTCGAGTTTGCCTTGGTCGATGGCGAAGTTACGGATGCCTTCTGCTAGCTTGTCAACGGCCATAGGATCTTGGTTGAAGTCCCAGCGGAATTGCGCTTCGGTTAAAGGCTCACCCGCAGCAACTGTAGTGCTGGCAGGAATGAGTTTAGGTTGAATAGCGACTTGAGAGTTTGCTAGCTCTTCGAGTAATGAAGGACCAATAGTCAGGCGGTCACAACCCGCTAATTCGATGATTTCACCGATATTACGGAAACTTGCCCCCATGACTACCGTGTTATAGCCATGCTGCTTGTAGTAGTTGTAAATTTCGGTTACAGAAACGACACCAGGATCATTTACTGCGTCATAGTCTTTACCTGTGTCTTTTTTGTACCAATCTAGGATGCGGCCAACGAATGGAGAAATTAAGTACACGCCAGCTTCAGCACAGGCACGTGCTTGAGCGAAGCTAAATAATAGGGTTAAGTTACAGTTGATGCCTTCTTGCTCTAACTCTTTGGCGGCACAAATGCCTTCCCAAGTTGAGGCTAATTTGATCAAAATGCGAGATTTATCTATTCCAGCTTCTTGATATAGACGAACAAGCTTATGCGCTTTTGCAATGGATTTTTCTTTATCGAAGGATAAGCGGGCATCCACTTCGGTTGAAATTCGGCCTGGAACCAGTTTCAGAATTTCCACGCCAATGTTCACTGCAAGTTTATCGCTGGCATCATCAATCTGTTGCTCAATATCAGCACTTTGTAATTTAGCCCATGCAATAGCATTGTCGATTAGAGCGCTATACTCAGGGATTTGAGCGGCTTTTAGAATGAGTGATGGGTTAGTGGTTGCGTCTTCTGGTTGATAGCGCTTAATTGCTTCAATATCGCCAGTATCGGCCACAATAGTAGTGTATGACTTGAGTTGCTCTAATGTATTTGCCATGAAAAACATCCTTCTCAGATAGCGGTCAAAACTCAGAAATGAACTGATGACTATTAGAAGCGATTTTGCCAACTTTTCCAACCATCAATGTAAAAAAATTACAAAAATGGTAAAACTATATCGTTTCTTGCTGAACATAGTGGTGAATGCGACTTAATCAGTCTTAGCGCCATCAGGTTAGGTAGTGTAGATGCCTTAAAAACAAAAAGTCGCTGCAAGCAGCGACTTTTTTATTCTTAACAGTGCAATTACTTCAGAACAGGTTGTTTTTCAGTAGTTGTCACGATGGCTTCGATGCGGCGGTTAGCTGCATGAGCTTCTTTCGAGTCACCAGCCACTAATGGCTTAGTGATACCGTAACCGTTAGAAGTTACGCGGCTTTGGCTGATGCCATATTTTTCAACAAGGATCTTAGCAACAGCGTCAGCACGCTTGTCAGACAGAACCATGTTGTATTCTGGTTTACCTACGTTAGAAGCGTGACCCGCGATTTCAACAGTGAATTCTGGGTTCTTGTTCAGGTAGTTAGCCAGTCTTTCGATGTCTTTGTAGTACTCTTTCTTCACTACTGCAGAATCGTTAGCAAACTGGATAGAACCTACATCTTCTTGCTTTTTAACGTTTTCATAGATAGTACAGCCAACAGAGTCAACTTTGTGAGTTGCAGGCGTTGCTGGGCACTGATCTTTATCGTCGTATACACCATCGTTGTCTGAGTCAACTGGTGCTGCTGCAACAACGGCGGCAGCTACAGGCGCCGCGGCTGCTGGAGTACCAAAACGGTAGCTTAATTCTAAGCCCCAATAGTTGCTGTCAACATTTACTGGAACGATAGCGTTAGCGCCAGCGTTATCATCTAAGTTTTCATAGCGACGGTATTTAGCTTGTAACTTCAGGTTATCAGTGAAGTTATAGCCAACACCAGCACCGAAATATGGTGCGAAGTCGTTTTCGCTGTAAGAAGTTGATACGTTACCAGCGCGTTGGTTGTTTTCTAAGGTGTAGTACATTGCGCCAGCTTCAGCAGACAGGCTCCAACGGTTACCTAGTGGCCATACGCCAACTAGGCCAAGAGTTGCACCTTTTACATCTGCATCATTGCTAATGCCTGCATAGGTCCAATCTGCACTACCTAGATCACGATAGCCGATTTCTGCACCAAAGTAGTCATTAAACATATAGCCTGCGAAAATATCCCATGCGTATGGGTTATCATCGCCGTTATCAGTTGCAATGTGTTCATAGTTATTAACGCCTAAACCTGCACCAACATACCAAGGAGTTAACTCTTGAGATGCACTGGCAGCAAGTGGAAGCATTGATGTAAGTAAAACTACTTTTAATGTATTCTTCATCATTTTTTCTAAGTCCATTGTTTATGATTCTCCACCAATATGCTTTGCGGGTTTTAAGCAAAACATTGCTAGCACTTAGTGTGGGGATCCTTTGGTATTGTAGCCAGCGGTTAATTATCACTGCATTTGTTAAAATTTTCCAGTGCTTAGTCTGAAGTTTTTTTATGGGACTCCATCTTGTAATTAACTTGAGATGTTAAAAAGGCATCCTTTCGGATGCCTTTAAATTGTATTTATTTTGTTAATTTAATTAACTGCTAGCGAGTCCAAACCCAATTTTCGATTTCAGTTGGGTCAACACCATGTGCTTTAATATAGTTACGGTGATCAACAAGTCTTTGCAACATATCTGTTGTGATTGAAACGTGTTTAGTCTCATCAATGACGCCTTGTTGGAATAGTTTATAAGCCATATCAATAACAAGGTGGTAGCGAGAGGTTCCATTACGCACACCCATATCAAATGGTGTAGTTGTTGAGCCTTCTTCTTCATAACCTTTAATTCTAAAACGGCGGCTTCCTTTGTAATCAAAAATTAACTTTTTGATTGTATTTGGATAACCGTGATAGTTAAATACTACTCCTTTATCTTGAGTAAATATTTCATCCATCATCCATGGTTTTTCTTTAAATTTACGGCTACCTAAACCATCACTGCTTAATTCGGTGACGCTCACAAAACGGATTCTGACTCGAGGCAGCATTTCCCGAATGATCACTAAAGAGGCCATACATTCTTGAGTGACATAATCACCACAGCCAGCAAGGACGATATCTGGATTTTCATCTGAAGCAAAATCCCACACCATGACGCCATCTTTGGCTTGTTTACGTGCTTCATCTAAGCTTAGCCATTGTGGCAGCTCTTTTTTACCTGCGACTAGGATGTTCAGTTTGTCACGATCCGCAAAAGCACGTTCGGTATACACTAAGGTGCTGTTTGCATCAGCTGGTAAATAAGCAGAGATAATCTTTGGATGTTTTTCTAACATCGCACCTAGGAACGATGGGTTTTGATGCGAGTAACCGTTGTGATCCTGACGCTCTAATAATGAAGAAAGTACTACGTTGCATGCTGGTAAAGGTTTACGGAAATGCACCCCTTGACTGGCATAAACATACTTACAATATTGGTCGGCCATGGATGAAACTACTTGCGAGAATGACTCGTAGGTTGGGAACATGCCGTGGCGACCCGTTACTGTGTAGCCATGTAACATACCAAATAGTAAGTTCTCAGAAAGGAGTTCTAGTACACGGCCATCGCGAGACATATCTTCATCCCAGCTTTCAATTGGCCATTGCCATGCACGGTCGGTTTCTTCAAATACCGCTTGCAGTTGGTTTGAATAGGTTTCATCAGGGCTGAAAATGCGTAAATTGCGTTGATCACGATTCAGTTTGAATGCGTCACGCATCCATTCACCCATTTTCAGCATGGAGTAACCGCGGTGTCCGCGTGGTACTTCTGGACCGTAGTTGAGTTTTTCTAGATCTGGATTGGATAAAGCTCTAACAACTTCACCACCATAAGTGAGATGTTGGCGACCACAAGCTAAGTGTTTTGGTGGGATTAAGGAGCTAATATCCGCATCAAAAATCAGTTCACCTTGAGCATTGATTTGATAGAGATCTTGGAACTGGTAGCTAGCTAACCAGTTATCCAATGCGGCTAGATGGCCTTTATCGGTCGCGCATTTGTTAACAATCACTTGGTGTGATTCGCAGTTGCCTTCTAACTTCTTACCATTATATTCGCTTACGCCTGTCCAACCTTTGGCTGTGCGCATTAAAATCACTGGCCAGCGAGGTTTTACAATATCTTCGCCTTTACGTGCTCGAGCTTGGATGTCATTAATCATGCTATAAGCGGTATCCATGGCGGTTGCCATTTGAACGTAGATATCTTCTTCCGCTTCGCTATCCACTATAATGGGGTGGTAGCCAAGACCGCGGAATTCAAGATCTAATTCTTCATGGCTCATGCGTCCCATACGGGTTGGGCCAGAAATTTTATAGCCGTTAATATGGACGATAGGTAGCACAGCACCGTTGGTGGCGGGTGATACCAATCGGTTTGCATACCAAGATGCGGCTAATGGGCCTGTTTCTGATTCTCCATCACCTATTAATACCGTCGCGATAAGATCGGGGTTATCAAGCACTGCGCCCCAGCCAACGGATAATGAATAACCTAATTCTCCACCCTCCAGAATTTGTCCTGGTGCTTCAGGATTAGCATGTGAAGGATAACCATATGCTGCTGAGAACTTTTTACAAATATCCTCAATGCCCGTTTCATTATAAGGAATGGTTTCTGGATAGTAGTGGCTTAGAGAGCCTTCAATGAATAAGTTAGCTTGTACGGCAGGGAAGCCGTGTCCTGGACCAACTAAGTAAATAAAGGGACGATTGTGTTTTACAATGAGTCGGTTAACGTTCGCGTAGACAAAGTTGATACCAGGACAGGTTCCCCAGTGACCGAGCAAGCGAGGCTTAATGTCCGAGTGCGCTAGTGGGCGCTTATGAAGTACGTTTTGCTTTAAGTAAATCTGGGAGGTGGCGAGGAAGTTAGTGGCTCTTACGTATTTTTTAAGAGCATTTATCTCATGTGTTGTCGTCATATTAAGCCTCACTAGAGCAGACGGAAGTGAATAATGTTTTCTTGGAGTTACTATATTTGTAATTTTATTACAAAAATGTGCCCTACATCCAAATTTTAAAACTTGTGTTTGTCGTTAACGCATGTGAATGAAGTTTGTTAAATTGTTAATTTAATATTAACAGTAACTTATCTAAGCTTTATGAACGTGAGCTTGTAGCTATTTAACAATGTAAACCTAGGCTTGATCACATGAGTAATTTCGAATACTGTGCTATTTTGCTGCGTTGAATTCGGTAGCCGTGATGTTGTAAATTCACGGAAGGATAATTTGAAAGAATAAATCTACCGATATTCTTACCTTTATTTGGAAGGATTCATTCACCACAAATGTTGCACCTCGCTAAGTATAGGTGGGGGAGGGCATTTGCTACGGGAAGAAGTAAAATAATATGTTAGAAACGATTGTAAACTTTTTGAACGCACTGCTCTGGGGCAAATTGCTCGTTTACGGACTGGTGGGTGCGGGGCTCTATTTCACCTTACGACTTGTATTTATTCAACTTACACACTTCAAACACTCTCTAAAAGTCATGACCATGAGCCGCCAAGGCTGTGAAAGTGGTTTGTCTTCATTCCAAGTATTCTGTACGAGTATGGCTGCCCGAGTGGGTGCCGGAAACATGGCGGGTGTAGCGGTGGCCATTGGCTCCGCCGGACCTGGCGCTGTCTTTTGGATGTGGTTAATTGCCATGTTGGGTATGGCAACGGCTATGGTAGAGTCCACTCTTGCGCAGGTTTATAAGGTGCGTGATACCAACGGCCAATTTCGTGGTGGCCCTTCTTATTATATGGAGAAGGGACTTGGTCAGAGATGGATGGGGGTGTTGTTCGCTTTCTTCCTGATCATCGCTTTTGGTTTGGTGTTTAACGCGGTGCAAGCCAATACCATTACGGGGGCGATGGAGCGCGTGTTTGGCTTCGATCCGACCTATGTCGGTATCGGCTTAGTGTTAGCCAGTGGTTTTGTTATCGTCGGCGGCTTACGTAAAGTTGCGCGAGTATCTGAGTTTATCGTGCCAATTATGGCGTTGGCTTATATTCTGATCGCTTTCATTATTGTGTTGTTCAATTTGGAGCAATTACCCGCAGTTATTAGCCTGATTGTAAAAAGTGCTTTCGGTTGGCAAGAGGCTGCAGCAGGTGGCGTTGCTTATACAGTCGCTCAAGCGATGCAAGCAGGTATTGCCCGTGGTTTGTTCTCAAATGAGGCGGGGATGGGCAGCGCAGCAAACGTGGCGGCGAGTGCCTCACCTAATCCTAATCATCCAGCATCTCAGGGCTTTGTGCAGATGATGGGAGTTTTTGTTGATACTATTGTTATTTGTACCGCAACGGCTGCCATTATCTTGTTGTCTGGTGACATAGGTTCTAGTGATGATGGTATTCGTCTTACTATTAATGCGATGTCGAATCATGTTGGTGATTGGGGCGGTGCCTTTATTGCGATAGCGATTTTTCTATTCTGCTTTACCTCAATCATTGCTAATTATTCCTACGCCGAAACCAATGTGATGTTCTTAACGGGTAACAGTACTAAGGCGTTACCGTTATTTCGCCTGTGCGTATTGGGCATGGTGATGTTTGGTGCCGTAGCCAAAATCAGCTTAGTGTGGAACTTAGCCGATGTGTCAATGGGGCTAATGGCAACGGTCAATATCGTCGCATTGTTGCTGTTATCTGGCTTGGCGATACGGGTTATCAACGATTACTGTGAACAATTAAAGAGTGGCAAAATGCCTGAGTTTGACCGCAGTAAGTTCCCCGAATTGATGGAACAACTTGATGATGGCATTTGGCAGGACAATAGTGCCAATGAGTTGGCGAAATCGCGTACTGAATCTGCGGTTAGTCGTTAAGCTTCAAGTTCACTGATTAGCGCTATCGGAAAAACCACGTCATCCGTACGTGGTTTTTTTATGCTTGTTCAGTATCATAGTGGCGTATTTTATTTGTTGGAGTGTGTTAATGTTGATTTTGGTTTCACCGGCGAAAACCCTAGATTTTGAGCAACCTCCCTTGACTCAAACCCATACTCGGCCCGATTTTTTAGCTTATAGCCAAGAGCTCATTCAAGTTTGCCAACGGTTAACCCCCAGTGACATAGCAACATTAATGAAGGTCAGCGATAACATTGCGGGCTTAAATGCGGCACGTTTTGGCGAGTGGACACCCGATTACAGTATTGATAATGCTAAGCAAGCTATTTTCGCTTTTAGAGGCGATGTTTACATCGGTTTTGATGCTGATACCCTGACACCTGAACAGCTTGAACGTAGTCAGTCGCAGTTGCGCATTTTATCTGGGCTATATGGGTTACTGCGGCCATTGGATTTAATTTTACCTTATCGCTTAGAAATGGGGACGGCCCTTGCCAATCCTAAAGGTAAGAATCTTTACGATTTTTGGGGCAACACTCTCACCGAAGCGGTCAATAATGCCGTCGCTGCGCAGGGGGATGAGATCATTATCAACCTTGCATCCAATGAATATTTTAAGGCGATAAAGCCAAAGCAATTAGCAGGAAAATTAATCACTCCTGTTTTTAAAGACTTTAAAAATGGTCAATACAAAGTCATTAGTTTCTTTGCGAAAAAAGCGCGGGGAATGATGGCAAGATATATTATTGCTCAGCAAGTGAGTTCGATTGATGAATTAAAAGCATTTGATGTGGCAGGTTATTACTACAGTGAAGAATTGAGTAAACCGAATGAGCCAACATTCTTACGTGAAGCGCAATAACGTATTACGGCTTAAATAAAAAGAGTTGCTTAGGCTTAATGCCAGTCAGTTAAGCTGACTGGCATTTTTCTTTTTATGGGTGAATGATTTACTTATGAGGCTTATTTCGATTCAGTGCTAATGGGCGTTAACACTAAATTTGAGTTTGCCATGATATAAGCAAATTGAGCATATGCCGCCACATTTTGTGCCAGAGCCTTAGGATTGATTTTATCTAAGGTATCGTTAGGTGTGTGGTGATAATCGAAGTAATCGTGGCCATCCTGTCTTAATGATGCAACAGGTACGCCTAATGCGGGTAGCATAGAGACATCAGGCCCACCAGATGCTTGGTTATTGCCGAGGGCAACACCGTTGTATGTCATTGGTTTAATGCTCTCTTGAACTTGGGCGAAAACGTTGTCACTTACCTTAGTGTCGATTTGATAAATGGGGCCTGCGCCAAAGTCCGATTCGGCAGCAATATAATGCAGAGGTAGCTCGGCTTTGTGTGCTTCAGCATAAGCCTTACCCCCCACTAAGCCAATTTCTTCAGCGGCATATAGTACTACTCGCACTGTACGAGCGGGCTTTTGTGGAAGATCTTGAATATGTTTTGCTGCCGCTGTCACAATCGCAACGCCAGCGCCATCATCAATTGCACCTGTACCTTCATCCCATGAATCTAAATGGGCACCAATCAGCACGATTTCGTTAGGCTTACTACTGCCAGTGACTTCTGCAATAACGTTGTAAGAGGTATTTGTACCTAAATCCTTCGGTGACATATGCAGCTCGAGCACCGCATTCGGATCGCGTTTTAACATGGCATCGACTAAGTCTGCATCGGGATTAGACATCGCCGCAGCAGGGATTTTAGTCACACCATCTTGATAACGCATCACGCCAGTGTGTGCCATGCGGTCATGGTCGGTTCCTATTGAGCGAATGACGATTGCTACGGCTCCCTTTTGTGCTGCTGCGACAGCGCCCTTCGAGCGGCCGCCGACACTTTTTCCGTAACCTTCACCAGTTATATGACGCTCCGTTTTTTGATCGATAAAGGCAATTTTACCTTTTACATCATCAGGGTTGGCTTGTTGTAATGCTTCTAGGCTATCAAAGCGAGCTATTCTAGCCCTAATTCCCGTTACTGGCGTTGCAATGCTGCCACCCAATGCAGTAATCACCAAAGGTTGCTCTACCGGAGAGATAATCTTGGCTTTGGCTTCTCCACGTTCCCAAATAGGAACCTGTACTGGCTCTTTATAAACCTTATCAAACCCGAGGCTGGTTAACTTATTCATTGCCCAGTTCACGGCAATAATGTCTTTTGGACTACCAGCAAGGCGCGGTCCTACTTCTACCGTAAGAGATTCGACAATGTCATATCCAATCGAAGAGGCTAAAGCGGTTTGTTGTAATTGAGAAGGGATATCTGTTTTGACTGGTGTTTCGATATGAGTTTGGCAAGCGCTCAAACCACTAATAAAAAGGCCTGTTATCAACGTTGTTTGGTAGGGTTTCATAGGTTTCCTTTGTTTTTATTAAGCATGTCCCACTTTTGAAAACAATCTAGCAAAAAGTGTGCTTTATGTCCCGACTATATCTGTAAGGCAACGCTATATTAGCGCAGGGGTTAGTTTTAGGAGAAAATGTGCGTAATGAATATTGAATTAATGCAGGAGCGAGCCGATCATGCCGTGGTGCTATTAAAGGCACTCGCAAACGAACGCCGTTTATTTATCCTTTGTTATTTACTGAATGAAGGAGAAATGTGCGTTGGCGAAATGAATAAAAAATTAGGCTTAAGTCAATCGGCACTATCACAACACCTTGCTTGGTTACGCAAAGATAATTTAGTAACCACACGCAAAGAAGCGCAGACCGTATTTTATTCACTGAAGAGTGATGAAGTGCGTGAGATGATCCATTTACTAAACAATATTTATTGTCATTAATGGTTTTCAGCAGATATAAAAAAACCGGCAATTGCCGGTTTTTTTTATTTACTAAGATAATTAAGCAACAAGCGCTTTGATCTTAGCGTTCAAACGAGCCTTATGACGAGCAGCTTTATTCTTGTGAATAAGGCCTTTAGTCGCCATACGGTCAACGATTGGTTGTGCAGCAGCGAAAGCTTCGGTTGCTGTTTTGTGATCACCAGCTTTGATAGCTGCGATAACTTTTTTAACGTATGTACGTAACATTGAGCGACGGCTGGCGTTATGCTGACGACGCTTTTCAGATTGAAGCGCGCGCTTCTTTGCAGACTTGCTATTAGCCAAGGTGCAACTCCTAAAAACTGGATTTGATACTTTTAAAGGCCGAGGAATATGCCTGCATTTAGTCACTTTGTCAATGACTATGATTGAATAATCATCATAAAGATAAATTAATTCAACCTGCCTTGGCTATCTTCAACCCAACTCGTGTAATATGTGGCGCAATTCTAGCAGCTATTACCGCAGTGTGACAGAGCCTGAGTCGATTTTTTGAGATGAATCACCTAATCCATTCGATATAGGTCTGGGGGACGTTTGAGTAAAAAATTATTGAAGTCAGGCATGATTGTTAGTGCTATGACATTGATTTCCCGTGTTTTAGGTTTGGTTAGAGATGTTGTCGTTGCCAATTTAATGGGTGCAGGGACAAGCGCTGATGTTTTTTTCTTCGCGAATAAAATTCCTAACTTTTTACGTCGATTATTCGCCGAGGGCGCCTTTGCACAGGCATTTGTTCCTGTACTGACCGAATATCAAGAAAAGCATACCTCGGACGAAACTCGCGAGTTACTCAGTAAGGTGGCGGGGACCTTAGGGCTCTTAGTGACGATTGTCACGCTTGTCGGTGTGATTGCATCTCCTGTGTTGTCAGCCTTATTTGGTGGCGGCTGGTTTATGGCCTGGCTGAATAACGAACCTGATGGCGCTAAGTTTGAGTTAGCAACGGTCGTACTAAAAATCACTTTTCCTTATCTGTGGTTTATTACCTTTACTGCTTTAGCGGGCTCAATCTTAAATACTCGAGGACGCTTTGCTGTATCGGCTTTTACGCCTGTGTTTCTAAATGTGGCCATTATTGCGGCGGCAATGTTTTTCGCGCCGACGTCTTCTCAGCCCGAAATTACCTTGGGATGGGGAGTATTTTGCGGTGGTTTAATTCAGTTTTTATTCCAAATTCCGTTTCTGCTCCGAGAGAAAGCGTTAGTAAAACCTTCGTGGGGTTGGCAACATCCCGGGGTTGTGAAGATTAGAACTTTGATGATCCCTGCATTGTTTGGGGTTTCCGTCTCACAAATCAACTTGTTATTTGATACCTTTATCGCCAGCTTCTTGATGACTGGTTCTATTAGTTGGCTCTATTATTCAGACCGATTATTAGAGTTTCCACTTGGTTTATTTGGTATTGCTATTGCAACCGTGATTTTACCCGCGTTATCGCGAAATCATGTGAATGCAGAAGGAGATGGCTTTGGTAACACCATGGATTGGGGAATTAAAGCGATTTTATTACTCGGTTTGCCTGCGATGATGGGGTTGATAGTGCTCGCGCAGCCTATGTTAATGGTACTGTTTATGCGCGGCGCCTTTACTATCAATGATGTGCAAATGGCCTCTTACAGTTTGATGGCTTACGGAAGCGGTTTACTGAGTTTTATGTTAATCAAGGTGTTAGCGCCAGGATATTATTCTCGCCAGGATACTAAAACCCCCGTACGCTATGGCATCATCGCTATGATCACCAATATGGGCTTTAACTTAATATTTGCAATCCCATTTGGTTATGTGGGTTTGGCGATTGCTACATCCATGTCAGCCTTGCTTAATGCCACATTACTTTATCGCGGCCTGCATAAAGCAGGGGTTTATCGTATTACCAAACCGACTATGGTGTTTTTCCTTAAAGCCGTGGTCTCTACGGCATTGATGGTGGTAGTCTTGTACTATTTATTACCCACGCAATCTCAATGGGTAGAATGGCATTTAGCTTTACGAGCTAAGGCTTTGATTGGTTTGATTGCTGTTGGGACTATCACGTATTTACTTGGGTTACTGGCGTTGGGAATTCGTCCTTGGTCAATGAAACGGGGAGTTTGATTGCTGATTCTTATCGTTAGCTGTTATATAATCAGCCGATTTGCGCTTGGCAGTTGTCTAAAGTTATGGAATTAATCCGTGGTACACATAACATTTTGTCATCTCACCATGGCTGTGTGCTGACGATAGGTAATTTTGATGGCGTGCATCGCGGCCATGCACAGGTGATTGCTAATCTGGTGCAAAAGGCCAAACAGCTGTCGTTACCGCCAACAGTGATGACATTTGAGCCTCAGCCACAGGAGTTATTCCGAGGTGAGAATGCCCCCGCGCGTTTGAGCTTACTGCGGGATAAAATAATCCTATTGGATGAGTTAGGCGTTGAGCGGTTAGTGTGTGTTAACTTCAATCGCGCCTTTGCTGATCAACCAGCTGAGCATTTCATCGAAGAATTGCTGGTGCGCAAGCTCGGAGTGAAGTATCTCGTCGTGGGCGATGACTTTTGTTTTGGACAAGGTCGAAGAGGCAACTTCGAAATGCTGCTGCAAGCCGGAGTCCGTTACGGCTTTACCGTGGTCAGCACCCAGAGCTTTATGGTGGGCTCGCAACGCGTGAGTTCGACCGCGGTAAGAGAACAATTGGCTAAAGGAAACCTAGAGCAGGCAAGGCGTCTACTCGGTCATCCTTTTACCTTAAGCGGCCGCGTGGCCCATGGCCAAAAAATTGGCCGAACCATAGGTTTTCCCACCGCCAATATCGCCCTCAAGCGCAATGTTGTGCCGGTGCGCGGGGTGTTTGCGGTGAAACTCTATTGGGAAGATAGCGATATTTATGAAGGGGTTGCCAACATTGGTTTCCGCCCGACCGTAAATGGTCAAGTTTGTCAGCTTGAGGTGCATCTTTTTGATTTTGAAGGTGACATTTATGGCAAGCATGTTGAGGTTGAGTTAGTGGCAAAACTTCGCGATGAACAACCTTTTGATTCATTGGATGCACTAAAACAACAAATTTTGAATGATGCAAATGAGGCCAGAGCTTTATTTGGTAATGATGCAGGCTGATATTTATCAGTTTAATTAACGGTATAGGATCAATGAGCGACTATAAATTTACTTTGAATTTGCCGGAAACTGAGTTTCCGATGCGTGGTAATTTGGCAAATCGCGAGCCAGAGATGTTAGAGCGCTGGACGAAAGACGGTCTGTATCAGCAGATCCGTGATAGCCGAATTGGCCGCACACCTTTTATTTTGCATGACGGCCCACCGTATGCGAACGGCAGCATTCATATTGGTCACTCAGTCAACAAAATTCTTAAGGACATTATTGTTAAGTCAAAAACTATGTCAGGTTTTGACGCGCCTTATGTGCCGGGTTGGGATTGCCACGGTCTGCCAATTGAACTGAAAGTTGAGCAAAAAGTCGGTAAGCCTGGTCAAAAAATTTCTGCGGCCGAATTCCGTGAAGAATGCCGTAAATATGCTGCCGAGCAAGTCGATGGCCAACGCGAAGATTTTATTCGTTTAGGCGTGTTAGGCGATTGGCAAAAACCTTATCTAACAATGGATTTTGCCACCGAAGCCAATATTGTTCGCTCTTTATCAAAAGTGATTGAAAACGGTCACTTACATAAAGGTGTTAAACCTGTTCACTGGTGTACAGACTGTGGTTCTGCCCTTGCTGAAGCCGAAGTGGAATACGAGGATAAAACCTCTCCCGCTATCGATGTGGCCTTTACTGCAACTGACAGCAAAGCCGTTGCCGCTCAGTTTGGTGTAAGCGATTACTCACATCCAGTCGCTATGGTGATTTGGACAACCACACCTTGGACGCTGCCTGCGAACCGCGCGTTATCTATCAGCCCTGAGCTGGATTACAGCTTGGTTGAGTTTGTCAAAGAGGGCGCGACTCACGCGGTTATTCTGGCCGACGTGCTAGTTGAAGCTTGTATGACGCGTTACGGCGCCGAGAGCCATAGCGTGTTAGGTAAAATTAAAGGTGTAGCGCTTGAATTGGTTCGCTTTAAGCATCCATTCTTAGCCTTTGACGTACCTGCAATTTTAGGTGACCACGTGACGACTGACGCGGGTACGGGTGTGGTTCACACAGCACCTGGCCATGGTCAAGACGACTTCGTGGTAGGTCAAAAATACGGTTTAGAAGTGGCAAACCCAGTTGGCGATAACGGTATTTACAAGCCAGAGACTGAGTTCTTTGCCGGTCAACACGTATTTAAAGCAAACGACAATGTGGTTGCATTGCTGAAGGAAAAAGGCGCGCTATTACACCATGTTGCGTACCGTCACAGCTATCCACACTGCTGGCGCCATAAGACACCCATTATCTTCCGCGCAACGCCACAATGGTTTATCTCTATGGATAACCATAACCTGCGCAAGCAAGCATTAAGCGAAATTGAGCAGACTCAGTGGATCCCTGACTGGGGACAAAGCCGCATCGAGAAGATGGTTGAGAATCGCCCAGATTGGTGTATCTCCCGTCAACGTACTTGGGGCGTACCAATTACATTATTCGTACACCGCGAAACTGAAGAGCTGCACCCTGACAGCGTTTCGTTAATGGCACGTGTAGCCAACCGCATTGAGCAGGAAGGCATTCAAGCTTGGTGGGATCTCGATGCTGCCGAATTACTGGGTGAAGAAGCCGAACAATACCGTAAAGTGACCGATACCTTAGACGTATGGTACGACTCAGGTTCAACCTTTGCTTCTGTGGTTGGTGCGCGTCCAGAGTTTCATGGTCATGGCGTCGATTTATACCTCGAAGGTAGCGACCAACACCGTGGCTGGTTTATGTCATCACTGATGATTTCTACCGCCATGACTGGTAAAGCACCTTACAAACAAGTGCTGACCCACGGCTTTACCGTTGATGGTAAAGGTCGCAAGATGTCGAAATCTATCGGTAACGTCATTGCGCCGCAGCAAGTCACCAACAAGTTAGGTGCGGACATTCTGCGTCTTTGGGTTGCTGCGACCGACTACAGCGGTGAAATGACGGTATCGGATGAAATCTTAAACCGTAGCGCCGATGCTTATCGCCGTATTCGTAACACCGCTCGCTTCTTACTAGCGAACCTTAATGGCTTCGATCCAGCTAAGGACTTAGTGGCAGTAGAAGATATGGTGGCGTTAGATCGTTGGGCTGTGCGCCGCGCGGCTGCTCTGCAACAAGAAATCATTGAAGCTTACGAGCAATATAACTTCCATATTGTGACGCAAAAGCTGATGCAGTTCTGCTCGGTTGAGCTAGGTAGCTTCTACTTAGACATCATCAAAGACCGTCAGTACACCGCCAAGCAAGAGGGCCATGCCCGCCGTAGCTGCCAATCAGCACTGTTCCACATTGCTGAGGCCATGGTGCGTTGGATTGCGCCAATCCTGAGCTTTACTGCCGATGAAGTGTGGCAATTACTGCCAGGTCAACGTGATGCTTACGTGTTTACCCAAGAATGGTATCAAGGTCTGCAATCTATCACTTTAGATACTGATTTAAGCGATGCGTACTGGGAAAATCTGCTGACTGTACGTAACGAAGTCAACAAGGTCATCGAGCAAGCGCGCCGTGATAAACGTATTGGTGGCTCCTTAGAAGCCGAAGTCACACTGTTTGCTGATGCGGCTTTAACTGAACAGTTAACACACATTGGTGATGAGCTGCGTTTCGTCCTGTTAACTTCAGAAGCCAAAGTATTGCCATTGGCAGATGCGACAAGCGATGCCGTTGAAACTGAGCTGGCGTCATTGAAGTTAGTGGTAAATGCAACAACAGCAGAAAAATGCGAACGTTGTTGGCACCACAGGGAAGAAGTGGGCACGATTGAGGCTCATCCAACGTTGTGCCATCGCTGCGTAACCAATATTGAAGGTGACGGCGAAGTTCGTCTGTTTGCGTAAAGGATCTGTATGCCATTAACTTGGAAAGACAGTGGCTTACGTTGGTATTGGGTAGTTGTATTGGTGTTTTTGGCCGATCAACTATCCAAACAATGGGTCTTAGCCAATTTTGATTTGTTCGAATCGGTGCAGTTATTACCTTTTTTTAATTTCACCTATGTACGTAACTATGGCGCCGCATTTAGCTTTTTAAGTGAAGCAGGCGGTTGGCAACGTTGGTTATTTACCTTAGTGGCCGTTGGTTTTAGTACCTTGTTGACTGTGTGGCTGCGCAAGCAAGCGGCATCCCTCTGGAAGTTAAATTTGGCTTACACTTTAGTGATTGGTGGCGCCCTAGGTAACTTAATCGATCGATTGATGCATGGTTTTGTGGTGGATTTTATCGATTTTTATTGGGGTAAGAGCCATTATCCCGCCTTTAATATCGCCGATTCCGCGATTTTTATCGGCGCAGTGCTGATCATTTGGGATTCGTTTTTTAACAGCAAATCCGAACAAGATAAAACCGAAGAGGTGAAGTAGTGACTGTGACACGTTCGTTATTGTGCCATATGAATATTGTGCTTGAAGATGGTTCGACCGCCGATAGCACTAAAGCCTCGGGGAAGCCAGCACGCCTAAACATAGGTGATGGCACTTTAAGCCCAGCATTTGAAGCGCAGCTTGCTTCCTTAAATGAAGGCGATAAGCACAGCTTTACGCTTGAAGCGGTTGATGCGTTTGGTGAGTCAAATCCCGATGTGATTCATTATATGGATAGAACCCGCTTCCCTGCTGATATGGAATTAGAAGTGGGTGTTATCGTCAGTTTCGCTGGTCCTGGCGGCAGTGAGATACCTGGAATTGTGCGTGAGGTTGCAGGTGATTCGATTACCGTCGATCTCAATCACCCCCTAGCGGGACGCAAAGTCACATTTGAACTCGACGTGGTGAAGGTACTGTAAGATGAAATTAGATCCTACCAGCCCAAGTTTAAATATTATGCTGGCTAATCCTCGCGGCTTTTGTGCTGGTGTGGATCGCGCCATTAGCATCGTTGAGCGTGCGCTCGAGTTATTTTCGCCACCGATTTATGTTCGCCATGAAGTCGTGCATAACCGCTATGTGGTGCAAAATTTGAAAGACCGCGGTGCTGTTTTTGTCGAAGAGTTAGACCAAGTACCTGATAACAATATTGTTATCTTTAGTGCTCATGGGGTTTCTCAGGCGGTACGTGCCGAAGCTAAAGCGCGTGGATTGCGAGTATTCGATGCAACTTGTCCATTAGTCACCAAAGTGCATTTGCAGGTCACTCGAGCAAGTCGCAAGGGTATTGAATGTATTTTGATTGGCCATGCGGGACATCCTGAAGTTGAAGGCACCATGGGACAATATGATAACCCTAATGGTGGCGTTTATCTGATTGAATCCCCGGCAGATGTCGAGACTTTAGAAGTTCGCGATCCTAATAATCTCTGCTTCGTGACTCAAACGACCCTCTCGGTAGATGATACTCTCGATATCATCAGCGCCTTATTAAAGCGTTTCCCGTCCATTGAAGGCCCTCGTAAGGATGATATTTGCTACGCGACGCAAAACCGTCAAGATGCGGTGCGTAACTTATCTGCCGATGTTGATTTGTTAATTGTGGTCGGTTCGAAAAACAGTTCTAACTCTAATCGCTTACGTGAATTAGCATTAAAAACGGGTACAGAGTCTTATCTGGTTGATACTGCAGATGATATTGATTCATCTTGGTTTGAAGGTGTAACTAAAGTTGCTGTAACTGCTGGCGCGTCTGCACCAGAGGTTCTTGTACAGCAAGTGGTTCAAGCCATAGCGAAATTAGCGCCAAGTGTAGTGACTGAAGTCGAAGGACGAAAAGAAGATACTGTCTTTGCCGTACCCGCTGAACTACGCTAATTAATGTAGAAAATAGTAGTCAATTGAAAGAGGCCAATGGCCTCTTTTTTATTGTCTAAGTATGACTAAATTCAAACAAAGCATAATGAGATTGCAGCTTATATGCTATTGTTACTGGCCACTTACATTTTACTCATCTATTATTAACTGTTAGCAATAGTTTTATCGTAAGATTAAGATTTAAAAGGGTAAATAGCTGAAAAGCATGTCAAAAATATGACTAAATTCGAACGATTGACACATCAAGGATTTCAACGAGGCTTCTCACTAATTGAAGTGCTTGTTGCATTAGTGATCTTAGTGATTGGCCTGATCGGTATTTTTAATTTACACATAGTGGCTAAGCGCGGCAGCTTTGAATCTTTTCAGCAGACGCAGGCTTCTTACTATGCCAACGATATTATTAACCGTATGAAGCTTAATCGAACGCAATTAGCTAATTATGGTGGTGAATATACTGGAGAGCTAAGTAAACCAAACAAAGTGTGTGATGTAGCAGTTGGCGCAATTAGTTTGTGTTCGCCTGCCGAAACTGAAGCTTGGGATCTTTATCAGTGGGAGCAGAGTTTTATCGGTGCAGCTGAAACTGTTGGTGGACAGAATGTGGGAGGGTTAGATTCTCCAACGGCTTGTATTGATATTAATGGGTCAATTGTTACTGTTGCTGTAGCGTGGAGAGGCATTCGCGAAGGCGCTGGAACGACTTACTCGGGAAATGAGTGTGGTAAGGATCTTGGCTTGCGTAGACGTATATTTGTTGTATCGACAGTGATTATTTAGGTCAGAAAATAGATGAAAAATTGCCAGAAGGGGATGTCTTTAGTTGAGTTAATGGTTTCAATGCTTATTGGACTGTTTCTCACGCTTGGACTTTTTGCCATGTTTAGTATGTCATCTTCTAACGTCGTAACCACCAGCCAATTCAATCAATTACAAGAAAATGGACGCATTGCTCTTGCTCTTATGGAAAGAGATATTAGCCAGCTGGGCTTTATGGGTGATATCACTGGAACCGATTTTGTACTTGGCACCAATATGACATTAAGAGATGGCATCGCGAATGATTGTATTGGAGCTGGGATAAATAATGGCACATTGCCCAATAATGAACCTGCACACTTTAGAAGACTGTGGGGATATGAAGCAGGTAAAAGTGCTGTGGAGTTAACGTGCTTAAATGGTGTTAATGCAAATACGGATGTGATCCAAATAAAAAGGCTGATCGGGCCTCCAGTTACAAATCCCAACGGAGAGCGCTATTACATGGCAGCAAATTCTAGTCAAGCGGTGTTATTTAAAGGGGGGAATCCTCCGAATCCTGCGCTTGAAAATGCACGATTTTGGGAATATCAACATCATATTTATTTTATTAAGAATGATGGTTTAGTACCGGTGTTAAGACGTAAAACGTTAACAAAAAACAATGGTATGAACAATGAAGAACAATTAGTCGAAGGCATAGAAAATATGCGTATTCTCTATGGTTTTGATAATGATGGCGATGATACCGCTGATAGTTTTATGCCTGCTGAAAATGTTACACCTTTAATGTGGGATAACGAATTATTTCAGCGTTTAGTTGCTGTTAGAGTTTATTTATTAGTTAGAGCAATCGATGAAGATAAAAGCTATACAAATGATACGACTTACACTTTAGGTGACAAGGAAATCAAAGGATTAAATGACCACTTTAGACGAAAAGTGGTTTCAACCACTATGGTGCTTGCTAATCCTGTGTTAATTCGCAATTAGAGGACGAATAGATGAGAAAGCAGAAAGGGATAGTATTATTTTTCGCACTCATTGTACTGCTTTTAATGACAATAATAGGTGTCGCCTTAGCCGTCAATTCAACTCAATCCATACGTATGTCTGGAGCCGGAGCTGAGCGGATTGAAGCTAAATCAATTGCTGATGGTGGGCTACAGCAAGTGATACTAAAATATGAAGGCATGCTATTGGCGAATCTAAATGTTGCTACTACGGAAAAACTTTTTAATGGTGTACAGCAACTTACTCCATACCCCCTTACAGGAGTTAGAAATGTAGCCTGTCAGCGAACAGCAAACGCAACTGGTGCTAATTTAGTGAATTGTCGCCGAGTGGAAATTAGTAGTACAAGAACATTTGGTCGAGATGACTTAGGTCAACTAACCGTTGTATCAGGTGTAGAGCAGCAAGTCTTGCCTTAATAGGATTAATATCATGTTAAACAAATTGCTCATTGGAATATTTATAGTTATCACTTTTTCAGCAGGCTTGACGTTTGCTGATGATACTGAACTCTATTTGGTGGATTCAACAGTTAGAACAGGCAAACGCCCGCAGGTACTCTTTATTTTTGATAATTCCGGCAGTATGTCCACCGTGGAAGAAAATGCTGTAACTTCTTATTGCTCTGAGGCAGATAAAAATGCAGGAGTTTGTACTTATCCTGATGGATTTGGAACTTTTTTGGAGAATTACTCAGGTTATATTAACGACAAGGGAACCTACTGGAATGCAGGGGGAATTGATAATACTAGTAATATGCCTACTCCCGATAAGCCTAATGATGGGAGACGATTTTATAAAGATAATAATAACTGCAATACAGCTGCAAAGGCTTTAGTTTCTAAAGGACGTTATACTGGTTATTTAAGAGAGTTTAGTAGCAACAGAAATACATGGAATAATCTTGCTGATAATAATGGTTTTAATCAAAATGATATTGTTGATTGCTATGAAGATATTTTAAATGCTGATCCTGTTAATCCGGGTAAATTGAAAGGTAACTCTTTTGCAAATGGTTATCCCATAAACAATAAATCGATGTATACAACCAGCGCTACCGAAACCGACCGCTTAAATAGTTTAAAAAACACTCAGTTTGGCTCAGGGCAACCAGTGACGCTTTATACTGCTCATTATCTAGTCTGGCACAAATGGGTTACGACAACTAAAGAAGGACAAGAGAGTGGTGGTGTTGGTACTCGTCTTGATGTTGCCAAGAAAGCATTAATTTCTGCTTTAGACTCACTTGCTGTACCAATTGATGCTAGTCTGGCTGTATTTAATCTTAATTTTCCTGATGAATCTAATGCTGATGGTGGCCGAGTTGTTTATGACTTGGCTGAAATGAATTCAGTGAATAAAACAAGTTTAACCAATTTAATCAAAGGTATGCCGGCGCAAACAAATACGCCATTATGTGAAACTCTTTATGAGGCTTACATGTACTTTAGTGGTGGTCCAGTAACCTTTGGAAATAAAGATACTGATTATAAGTCTTTAAATTATAAAAAAAATACACCGCCAAGCATTCTAATGACAGGAAATTATTCAACTCCTTTTAAAAAATGTCCTGATACAGCTTATGTTATTTATATTACTGATGGTGCACCAACAGTTGATAAGTCAGCTGATTTACTAATTAAAAATTTAACTTCGACAGCTAAAAATAAAGATGCTGATTATACTATATTTAACTTTAAAAATCCTCAGAATGAAAATGATACTAGTTACATGCCGGCTTTAGCTGCCTATATGTACAACAATGATGTAGTTATCGGAAATAAAGATTCTATGGGAGTTGATAACAAACAAAATATTCGTATTTTTACTATTGGTTTTTCGGACGGTGCTGATGCGGCAGCAGATTTATTGGAAGAAACAGCTTTTAGAGGTGGAAATCCGCGCAATAGTGATGGTATTTCTAAAGGATACTATGTCGCAAAAAATGGTCTTGATTTAGTAACGGCTTTGGACGATGCGTTAAAATCAATTTTAACGATTGACTCTACGTTTACATCTCCAAGTATTGCCAGTAATAATTTTGATAAAACTCAAACCTATAATGCCGCATATTATGCTATGTTTCTGCCTGGAAATGGTCCGCGTTGGAGTGGTAACCTTAAAAAGCTAAAGGTGAACTCAGCAGGGGAGATTGTCGGTCCTGGCGGTAGCGCTAATGCTATTGATACAAATGGTAACATTTCTATTGATACATGTACCTATTGGAATGCTTGTTCCGGTGTAAACGATGGAAATAAGGTGCTGTCTGGTGGGGTATTACCGACATTAAGAAGCCAGCTTAAAAATCGCAAAATTTATACTAATAGCGGTACCAATCTAGTGAATTTGGCAACGTCTTCCTTCGTTTCTAGCTATTCACAAACTGATTTGGATTGGTTGTATGGTGTGGATGTCGATGATGATGATAATGACGATAGCACTTCAGATCCTAGGGAGGATATGATGGGCGATCCTCTGCACTCTAAACCTTTAGCAATTAATTTTGGATCTGCTACCACTATGGATGTGAGGATTATTCTTAGTACTAACCAAGGTTTAGTGCATATGTTTAAGGACTCCGATTTGGGTAGTGCAGATTATTCTGTGGGTTCAGTTTCTGAATCCTGGGCATTTATCCCTAATGAGCTTTGGGGCAATATTCCTAAACTAAGAAATAATCCTGCAACGGGTGTGCATTCTGTTTATGGGATGGATTTATCCCCAGTGGCTTACACAAAAACAGATAGTACGGGCAAAGTAAAAGATGCTTGGCTTTACTTAGGTATGCGTAGTGGTGGTACATCTTATTATGCTTTAGATATTTCAAAACCAGATTCACCAACATTTAAATGGATGATTAATTCTGATTCAACTGGCTTTGAAGATTTGGGCCAAACTTGGTCAGAGCCTGTTGTTACATTTTTAAAAGGAATTAGTGATCCTGTATTAATTTTTGGTGGAGGTATGGCATCGGCTCAAGGTTCTGGACAAGCGGTTTATATCGTAAATGCAAAGGATGGCACGCTTATCACAAAATTTACCGATACAGGTATGGGGAGTGTTGTTGCTAAAGTTGCTATACTCGATAGCGATAATGATGGTAATACCGACCGCATATACTCTAGTGATATTTCAGGCAATGTTTGGCGTATGGATTTATTTGGCACAGACAAGGATAAGTGGACAGTATTTAAGTTCGCATCCATTGCCGGGCCTGCACCGGATAATCGTATGTTTTTTGCGGGTCCAGTGGTTGCTCAGACTGAATTTAATAATGTGCATTCAGATGGCGCAACTTTAAGTTATCAAAAAATTCCTTATGATGCTGTGACGATTGGTTCGGGTAATCGTGATAACCCACTAGGCTTAAGTATTAAAGATAAATTTTATGTATTCCAAGACCGTAACGTTGTAACGCAAAATTTTACTACAAAGCCTGTAACATTGACTTCTATGGATCTTTATGATGTCACCAATTCAGCTCCTAGTGATAAAGATGGTGATATTGCATTTGGAAAAATGAAAGGCTGGCAGTACAGCTTTACAGCTATTGGAGAAAAGAGTTTATCAGCATCACTAATTTTTAATGGTAAAGTCTATTTTACCTCTTTTGTACCGCCAACTAATCAATCAGTTGATTTGGATTCAGGTGTGTGTGGTTTTTCAGGGCAAGGTAGGTTGTACGTGTTCGATTTGCATAAGGGGACTCGTTCTTATAGCCAAGTTTATTACGAGGTAGGTGAGCGGGTACCTGATACTCCCCAAATAGTTATTCCTAAGCCTAAAGATGGAGAAACAGCTGAAGCGTATATTATTGGTGTAGGAAAAGGGGAGTGTGAGAATGGCGAATGTAAAGGAACCATTGGATTGGGTGGTGGTTTAAATACCAATAAAATTTATTATCATATAAATGAATAAGTAAATATGAAGATTAAAGATAACGGTTTTACATTAATTGAAGTGATGATAGTTGTTGTTATCATCGGTATTTTATCGGCAATCGCATATCCTTCTTATACTCGATACGTGGCGCAAAGTACGAGAGCTGAAGGTTTGTCGGCGTTGATGAGATTAGCCAATTTACAAGAACAGTATTACTTAGATAATCGTAAGTATGCTACTGATTTAACTAAGCTGATAGGCGCAGATCCCTATATTACTGAACATGGTAATTATTCTGTGACATCAAGTGGTACTACATCATTTACGCTAAAAGCAGTCGCAAAAGGAGTACAGGCAAGCAGAGATTCATCCTGTACACCTTTAACCATTACAGATACCGGGGCTAAAGGTCCAAGTACGGAGTGTTGGAAATGAAACGAGTCATTCTCTCCACGATTTTGGTGTTGATGTCGAGTAAAGTTTGGGCTGACAGCGGAAATCCACAGGTCGAACAGGATTTTAAATGTTATATTACGTTTAAAAATAATGCTGAAATTGCTTTTTATCGTTGGAAAATGAGTGAAATGCCATTGAGAATGGCAAATCTTGTTGGGACTCTTCGTCAGTCGAGTGATGGTAAAAAGTCTTACATCAATGCAGTAGAAGAATGCGTTGAGCTTAATGCTTCTTTCAATAGCCTTAAGGCTCAAGAATTGGATAAGTTGACACCTAGATAAACACTTTTAGTGATTCATTTTAAGCTTAATAAAAACTTAGCGCCCAAACGATGGTTTTAAACTCAGCATTAAAAATGCCAAATCGTTTCATTTGATTTGGCATTTTTGAAATTGAATATAGTGATAATTTGTAAGTGGATGCTCAGTCAGTTATAAGCAATTTTGGTTATCACTTCCCTCTTTAATTAATCCTGATGTACTAATGTTTATGCTTTTAGAACCATCACTTTCTCCACTTGGGCAATATATAATCGATGTTTCAGTAGAGACTAGGCCATCAGAAGTAAAGTTCACGGTTTTATCTGTCGGGCCAGTTAGTGAAATAGTATCTTTAGAGTTAAATCCATCTATTACCTTTAGGACTTTTTTTGAACCATTTTTTTCAATATACACACTAAACCCCTTACTCCAGTCATTACCACAGGGGGAGGCTGCATAGGGGCATACTGTGACTGTAGAACCGTAATTCACCGCTTGATTTCGCGCAAAGGCAAAAAGGTCATTAATTTTTTGTATTTCATTTGCGCTACGAGTCGCTTCATACATTGCAGTAAAAGAGGGGACGCCAATAGAAAGAAGTAAAGCCGCAATTGCGATAGTGACCATTAGTTCAACTAAAGTAAAACCTTTTGAGAGAGTAAACATTGAATAATCCTCGCGTTAACTCGGTTAAGTATATGCGAGAGAGCCTACAAGATCAGTAACTATCTAAGATATTCAATATAACCAATAAGTTGTTTTACAGTGTCGTTTATAATTAGCACAGCCAATACACTAGGTTTAAATGGTTTTAGTTATGTACGAGTAATTTATATTCAGTATAGAGAAAGCTGATGCTCTGCATCTCAATACTGTGGCAGTGCATTAACAACTTAGCTGCATTCAATGGGTCGTGTACTAGCATATTTATCAATATGCATTTATTTACAGTCAATATTTTTTGCGGTAGATAAGCGAACTCGTCCCGCTTGATTGACCACTATTGCTTTAGAATTTTTGTTATCTATTGTTCGTGGGCAATATTTAAAGGTTCCGTTACTGCCTGATGCAAGCCCATCTGGCTGAAATCTTACAGAGCTACGGTTGTACTTTATAAAATCTTTGCTATCGAACTCATCAATAGTCATTATCACTTTATCATTTAAATCAAGTGTTTCAGCTGCACCTGAGTCAGTAAAAACTGAGATACCTTGCTGCCAGTTATCAGTGCACTGTCCATTAACGAGAGGACAAGCAGTTACCCTATATCCGTAGTTTATTGCGGTGTTACGTGCAAATGCGAATGTTTGTTGAACAGTTTTTATATTCGAATCTGCTCTAAAATGGTCAGTTATGTCAGTATACGCTGGAGCCCCAATCGTAAGGAGAAGTGTTGATATGGATAAAGTGGTGAATAGTTCTATCAGGCTAAAACCATTTTGATGGGTTTTCATAACAGTTCCTTTGTCATAAGTGTCCCGCGTCCAGCAGGGGTTTAAACATCAACAGCTAACTCCAAGTATAAATGTCAGGCTAGGATCTGCGATGTAATTTTTAGATTTTTATGTGCTAAGAACCGTTTTATAGAAACTGTGTTTTATGAGTAAAGCGATGCCAATGCTTCAATAATGCCTTAACCACGTGTAAGCTAGTGTTATTCTGTTTGATTATCTGTAAGCAAGTGCTGAGGAATGTTTGATGAAGAAAGTTGAAGCCATTATTAAGCCTTTTAAATTAGATGATGTGCGCGAGTCACTTGCTGAGATTGGGATCACGGGAATGACTGTGCTCGAAGTCAAAGGTTTCGGTCGTCAGAAAGGACATACGGAGCTTTATCGTGGTGCTGAGTATATGGTTGATTTTTTGCCAAAAGTAAAAATTGAGCTTGTGATCCAAGATGATCTCGTTGATCAAGCTATAGATGTGATTGTTGAAACTGCACGTACTGGTAAGATTGGTGATGGCAAAATTTTTGTGACAGATGTTGAGCGGGTTATCCGGATTCGAACTGGGGAAGAAAACGAAGAAGCGGTTTAAATCTATTCTTTTAAAATTAGGGCCTGAGGGCCCTTTTTTGTTGCCTAAATTTTATCATGTAGCTCATTAAGTCGTTCGATTTCTGAAATATCTTTAATGTAAAATGGTCTGCTTAGTTAGACTAAAGTAGTTATCTCTTATCTGTTCCATGGTATAACTTAGCCACTTAAATGAGCTTGTGAGGTTGTTATTTTGGCTACGAAACGAATCGTGATTGTGGGCGGTGGAGCTGCAGGTTTAGCGCTGGCCTCAAAATTAGGCCGTAAGTTGGGCGGTGGTGATGTCGTCGATGTCTGCTTAATTGATAAAAGCCCTATTCATATCTGGAAGCCAAAATTACACGAAGTTGCTGTGGGGGTTATCGATCAGTCGATTGAGGGATTACTTTACAGAGATCATGGCCTTAAAAATGGATATCGTTATATTCGTGGTGAAATTGAGCAGTGTGAACCAGATGCAAAGACTATTCAGCTTGCTGCTGTATATAGTGATTCAGGAGAATTATTGCTTGAACCTCGTCAGATTGAATATGATTATTTAGTTCTGGCCTTAGGTGGAGTATCCAATAGCTTTAATACCCTAGGAGCGGAGCAACATTGTATTTTTCTCGATAGTTTAGATAACGCTAACTTATTTCATCAAAAGCTCTTGGATGCCTTGTTACAACTCAATGAAACACAAGAGAAAGTCAGTATAGGCATTGTTGGCGCTGGCGCAACAGGCGTTGAGTTAGCCGCTGAACTTCATCATGTGATTGAATCAGTTAAAGAATATGGTTACCTTAATATCTCAAAACATCATCTTGATGTGCATCTTATTGAAGCCTCTCCCAAAATTCTTCCCCAACTACCAGAGCGTGTAAGTGCTAGAGCCCAAGCCGTACTTGATAAAATCGGTATTCGTTTACACATCGGGGTGCAGGTAAAGGAAGTGACGCGTGATGGCTTCATCACTCAAGATGGTGATGTGATTGAGGCGGGCCTAAAGGTTTGGGCGGCTGGCGTTAAAGGTCCAAAAGCCTTCCGAAATTTTTCTAAACTGCCTATTACGCCGCGAAACCAAGTCGAAGTTGATGCCTGTATGCGCGTGAAAGGCCATCAAGATATTTATGCCATTGGGGATTGCGCCCTATTAATTCTCGAGTCTGGTCAACCTGTTCCGCCACGCGCTCAAGCCGCCGCTCAGATGGCAGATACGCTATATGAGAATATTGTGAACCGGCTACAAAATAAGGCTGAAAAGGCTTTTGTCTATAAAGATTATGGTTCCTTAGTTTCATTAAGCCGCTTTTCGGCCGTGGGTAATTTAATGGGGAATCTGCGCTCTGGTACTTTCTTCGTTGAAGGCCATATCGCAAGGCTGATGTACATCTCTTTATATCAAAGGCATTTAGCGAGCCTATATGGCTGGTTCTCTGCGATTATTTATCGCATCGCACAAAAGCTACTCAAGTGGCAAAGACCAAAGCTGAAATTACACTAATGGTATAAACACGAGTGAGCTATGCTTTCTCGTGTTTTTAGTATGGCATTTTTCGATATTGGATTTGATATTACTGCTACTAGAGAATCCGTTTACGTACTACGACGACAATGCGCCACTTTTGCATCACACACTACGAATATAAGTCTAAAATATCAATATATCCTAGTGTTTAGGTGAGGCAGAAGAATCGCGGATAACTGGCTCTGGGGTAAATGTTTTTGCAAATTTAGCATCTAGCTCACGACGTTTATCGATTAACAGTTCTGTCGCAACTTGGGCAATTTCAGAATTGGGTTGATGAACTGTGGTAAGCTTCGGCCAAGTTTGGCGTGAAAATGGGCTATCTTCGAATCCTACAATCGACAAGTCACCAGGAATATCAAGCCCTGCTAAACGTGCGGCAAAAAGTGCTCCAGCTGCAATTTCGTCGTTACAAGCAACAATCGCAGTAGGACGATTTTTAAGTTTAATCAGGATATTTGCGCCTTCGACCCCCGATTCAAATGAGTATTTCCCTTCAATTATGTAATCCTCATTCAGAATTAGATGGTTTTTTGTTAATGCTTGTTTATAGCCAAGTAATCGTTCTTTCGTGGATTCGTGGTGCAAATCACCACTTATAAAAGCGATATTTTTATGGCCCAAATCAATCAAATGCTGGGTTATTTCAACCGCCCCCGACTTGTCATTCACTAAAATGGTGAGCCCATCTGGCTCTTTAACTCCTTCCCCTGCAATAATGCGGACATAATTTGCATCGATCTCGTTGAGAGATTTCAGTACTTTTGGATCTTCTGAAAGTGGCGGTGTTAACACTAAACCTGCAAGCCTCGAATGTTTAACAAGCTGAGTCAGCTCATCACAAATTGTGTCAGATTTAGCATTACAAGGGTGGATAACAAGCTCGTAGCCTTTATCTTTACATGCCGATAAAATCCCATTTTGCATATCAATAATGTAATACGCATTAGGATTATCATAAATAAAACCAATAGCATAGGATTTTGTCCCTGCCAGATTTCTTGCGGCAAGATTGGGCTGATAATTTAATGCTTTAATGGCCTCGTTCACTTTATCAATCGTGGCTTGTTTCACCGATGGCTCATTATTGGTTACGCGGGAAACTGTCTTGATTGACACTCCAGCATATTTAGCGACGTCGTTGATAGTGACTTTCATTGATCTAAAAACTCTTTATTCGAATTTGCGAAGGGCTAGCAGATTGATGAACCTCAATCCTTTAAGCGTAATTTACAAGCCGACAGTGTTGTCAGTTAACTTTTTATTATGTTGCTTATAGTGCGAGCATTTATGCCGTATAGCAATGCTCATTTGTTACAAACTGCGGCATTTTTCAACTGTTAACACTCGGTTATAAGTTGTAATTTTACATCAAATTATTTAAGTGATTATTTTTGCTTAAATATATTCAGATTCTATCCTGCCAAAGTCAGTGTTATGACTTTTTTTTTCGTCCAGAGTTATTTTGTTGTGGCAAGGCTGTTAATTATTGTGTAATGTTTGCTCTAGACATGACAGCGTTGTCATTCCATCGGAATGGTTATGAATACTAAAACGATAATAAAGTTATGGAAGGGAAACGAGATGCGACCATCATCCTTTAAGAAAAGTGTACTAGCTACAAACATTGCTATCCTCCTCGGCAGCGCGGTTTCAATCAGTGCTGTCGCTGCAGAAGCAGCTGCAACTGCTGCCGCTCCTGAAAATATTGAAAAAATTGAAGTGCGTGGTATGAGAGCTTCAATGAAAGCTTCTGTTAACGACAAACGTTTTTCTGACGCTGTTGTTGATGCTGTGACCGCTGAAGATATTGGTAAATTTCCTGACGGTGACGTGGGGGAGTCTTTAGGCCGTATTCCTGGTGTTGCGGTAAACCGTCAGTTTGGCCAGGGTCAACAAGTTTCTATTCGAGGTGCTTCTAGCCAACTTACTAGCACATTATTAAATGGGCATTCTGTCGCCTCAACAGGATGGTTTGATCAACAAGCCATTGATCGCAGTTTTAATTACAGCTTACTTCCTCCCGAATTAGTTGGTGGTATAGAGGTCAAGAAATCTTCTCAGGCTGATGTTGCAGAGGGCGGTATTGGCGGCACAGTGTTAGTTAAGACTCGTAAGCCGCTTGATTTAGAAGCTAATTCTGTATTTTTAAGTGCAAAAGGTGATTACGGTACTGTTTCTGAAGCGACAGATCCGCAGACCTCAGGTTTATATAGCTGGAAAACTGAAGACGAAAAATTTGGCTTTTTAGTTGCTGGTTCATTAGATAAAACTGAATACCAACGTAATGGTATTGAGTCGTTACTTGGTTGGGGGGAAATTGTTCCAACAACTTTCCAACAAGACCGTGAACGCACTGCTGTTAATGCTGCTTTCCAATACAGACCAACAGATAGCCTTGAGTTCGGTCTAAATGTTATGAGTTTGCAGCTTGATGCAAACAATGCCAATACGTCAATTTTCTTATTCCCGACCCAACAGGGTGAAAACAAGTGTCTTAAGAAAAATGCCGCAGGTGTTTGTACTTTAGTTGAGCATACCGATAAAGGTGGTTTTGCATGGGCACAAACTTGGGCTCGTAAGGCAAGCATGTCCTCTGATACAGTGGACCTCGATTTTGCATATCAAGCTGATGCCTATAAGTTAGAAGGCCGTATCGGTAAGACTAAAGCTGAGGGTGGTACCGATTTGACATCCAACTATGGTCAGTCTATTGGTAAAGCGGCAGATTTTGCGGGTATTTACGATGCAACTGGTGATGTTATCAAAATTGACATCGCTAATAATGCTTTCGATGCCAGTGATTTCAATGGCAAGTTGGAAACTGCGGGTTGGGCACTGAAAAAACAACCTAATACTGATGAAGAGTCATTTGCGACCTTTGATATAACCGTTCCAGTTGAGTTTGGTGTTATTACCTCAATTAAATCAGGTATTAGCTATGCGGATCATGACGTAACTCAAACGACTGAAGCAGCGCAATCATCAAATATTACTGCAAAAGACGCCTCTGAATATTACTCAGGAACTATATCATCAGGTGCAGGTTTTACCTTACCTAAGCCTATCTTTGACAATATGATCAGAGATGCTTACGCCGCCATTGATGGCTTTACTTTAGACAAATCTGGTTATGGTACGCTTCAAGAGAAAAACTTAGCTCTATACACTATGGCCACATTTGCTGGTGAAGGTGTACGGGGTAATTTCGGTTTAAGATATATCTCTACCGATGTTGAATCGGATTATTACGCATTCAGCACAAAAGGTACTTATGCCGATGATTTAAGTACAGATAAGGCAAGCTATAATGATGTTTTACCAAGCGTAAACATTGCATTTGATTTAGCAAGCGATTTAATTTTAAGAGCATCAGCAGCACAAGTTATGTCTCGCCCTAACTACGCAGATCTTTTTGCGACTTCTAAATTACCTGGTTTTAACGACGGTACTCCAGGTAACGAAAAGAAAGTAACTGGGAGTGTGAATCTGTTGCCATTTAAAGCCTCTCAAGCAGATTTAAGCTTAGAGTGGTATTTCAGCGGCGAAGGTTTATTTGCAGCAACTTACTTTATTAAAGATGTTAGTTCATTTATTTCAACCCGTGAAAAATTAAATCAACAAATTGGTATTGAAGATCCAAACTTAGTGAGTCAAGGTGGTAGCTCCTGTGGTGCAGGTATATATGACTGTTGGACAGTGAGTGAAAACTATAATGCTACAGGTGGTTCAATCGATGGTATTGAACTGCAATTACTAGATTCATTCGATAACGGTTTTGGTTACTCCGCTAACTACACCTTTGCCGATGCAACCTCACCTGCTGAAAATTATGCTGATCGTGTAGGAGTGTTCTCAGACTCATCTAAGCACACTGTAAACTTAGTCGGTTACTACGAGATGGATGATTTCTCTGCTCGTATAGCATATAACTGGCGTTCAGAGTATATGATGCGTGAATTACCTGGTTTCTACGGTAACCGCGAGCATCAAGCTTATGGCACAGTAGATTTAAGTGCTAACTATAATGTGACAGATTATCTATCTGTAACATTTGAAGTCGTTAACTTACTTGAAGAAGACAGTATTCAGAAAGGTGTTTCACCTGTTGATGCAGAAGGTGTTATTAGTGAATTTAAAGATAACTACCCAGTATGGAGCTTCGATGGTGAAGCTCGCTACAAGCTTGGTGTAGCGTTACGCTTCTAATTCAATTTAATCACGAAAAAGCCTAGCATTCGCTAGGCTTTTTATTATCAATAAATTTAATAATAAACTTAGGTTTCTCCAATTTAGAGGCTCGTGATGACAATCAGAAAAATAGCTATTATAGGTGGCGGTACTTCAGGTTGGTTAGCGGCGAACCACTTAGGCCGAGCATTGAAGGGGCGTTCTGGGTTATCTATTTCAGTGATTGAATCTCCTGATATTCCTATTATTGGTGTCGGGGAAGGTACAGTGCCTTCGATTAGAAAATCATTACAGAGTTTTGGTATTAGTGAGTCAGAATTTATTCGAACATGCGATGTCACGTTTAAACAGTCTATTAAATTTGTGAACTGGTTAGATAAATCGCGTCACGGTAAGCATAATTTTTATCATCATCTATTCGATATCATTAATTTACACCAAGGTGACGCTGTATCGACGTGGTTGGCCGAACAAAGCGGACATTTTGCCGATTTTGTTTCCCCACAGCATTTAGCTTGCGAAGCGGCTAAAGCACCAAAGCTCATTACTACGCCAGAATATGCTGGTGTTTTAGGCTATGCCTATCACCTCAATGCAGCAAAGTTTGCCAAATTACTCGCTAAAAATGCCATTGAGAAATTTAATGTAGAGCATATTTTAACGACGGTACACGACGTGTGCTTAGGTGTAGATGGCGCTATCGAGTCATTGCAGACTGAGCAGGGGAATCTATCTTTTGATTTCTATATTGATTGCAGTGGCTTTGAATCTATTTTGTTAGCTAAGGCATTAAAAGTGCCATTTATCAGTAAAGCGCAGCAACTTTTTATTGATACGGCATTAGTTGCGCAAATTCCGACTCAGCCTGCTGATGTTATTCCTCCTTATACTAAAGCAACAGCACATCAAGCCGGGTGGATTTGGGATATTGCGCTTACCCAGCGCCGCGGTACAGGATTTGTATATTCATCAGCGCATATGAATCAAACTGAAGCTGAACAAAAGTTTGACCGTTATCTTGGTGGTAAACTTGCCGATATTCCCCATCGCAAAATCCCTATGACGGTAGGCTATCGTCAACAATTTTGGGTCAAAAACTGCGTTGCATTAGGGCTGGCACAGGGCTTTTTAGAACCCATAGAAGCGACTTCAATTTTATTAACGGACTTTTCTGCTCGATTTCTTGCTGAACGTTTCCCTGCTAATAAAGATGAGGTGGATTACTTATCAATGCGTTTTAATCGCACTGTTAACCACGCATGGGAAAGGGTCGTCGAATTTGCCAAATTGCATTATTGTTTGTCAGATAGAAATGACTCGGCATTTTGGCTTGATAATCAGCGTGAAGAGACAATTCCTGAGCCGTTAAAAGAGCGGCTTAACATGTGGAAGTCATTTAGCCCTATTGCAGAGGATTTCCCCTCAAAGTTTGAGGTGTTTAACTTAGATAATTACTTATATGTTCTTTATGGGATGAAATATCCGACTCAACCGCATGATAGAGGTTTAGTCGCAAAAGCTAATTTGAATGCTTATATGAGTAACATGTCTAATGTGAAGCGCCAAATGTTTGAGGGGTTACCAGAACATAGAGAATTGATTGATAAGATTTGTACTTATGGCTTGCAAGCTATCTAAGCGCTTTATTTTAATGTGTAAAAAGGAAAAATAAAATGAAAACACAATTTGTACCTTTAAATGACGCAAGTCATAAAAATTTAGCGATTGGGGATAAGGTTGATTACAGCCTTTTTGAGACTATGCATATGCTCCCTCTTCAGGTTCAAGAGTTTATGTCTGCTGCGACCAGTTTCCCTATCGTGTTTACAAAAAACGCTCAAACTGGTGAGTTCCTCTCCATTGCGATTACTGCACTTAAGCCTAATACTAATAAGTTGCTCAAAAACGGTCAGTGGCAATGTCGCTATTTACCTATTCAAGTTCAATTGTATCCATTTGGAATGAGTTATATAGATAACGACAACATTATCTTGGGTGTCGATGTCAATAATTCATCAGTGGCAGAACATGAAGCGCATCGTTTATTTGATGATTCAGGCAATCAAACGGTCTATTTATCAAAAAAACTTGAATTGGCGAGTTTACAGGCTAGTTATCATGAGATGACAAAGTACTTTATCAAAGTGTTACTCAATCATGGACTGTTGCAACCACGTACATTAACAGTGACTACACTTGATGGCACTAAAACCAATATTGATGGAATATATACCATTGATGAAGGAAAACTGCAGCAGCTAGACGATACGACATTGCTTGATTTTGCTAAACGAGGTTTCTATTCGGCTATTTACGCGCATCTTTGCTCATTAAATTTAATTGATTTAGTGATGGAAAAATAAACTCAATTTTATATAGTTCGTTTTAATAATATTAAAGCGAACTATTGTAATTGGGGTTATTTAGTTTGCTAGCATCACACTCCCAGTCAAAATAATCCAACTTGCAAAAAACAGCTTTAAGGTTTTGACTGGGAGAAATAACGCCAGCTTGCGGGCTAATAATCCTCCGATAATCGCACCAGGTCCTGCAAATAGCACTAATTCATATAAAGCGTGACTGTGGTCGGAAAACACATGTATTGGGCTTGCCGACCAAACGGTTATGGCTGATACCACAACGCCAACCGCGACGGCCATCTTGGCGCAGATACCTCGTAACATCAGATAGATTACAATCAGTTCACCTACACCAACAGACAACCAAGCGGTGATGATCCCACCGAAGTAACCAATGACCGCTAAACAAAAATAGTCTATGGATTTAAGACTTTTACTTTGCAAATAGCGGTGTTTACTGCTGAAAATGATTGCTATCCCAAGCGCGATAGAGAAAAGACTAAAACTGGTGTGGAGCGAAGAGGGCGAAGTCAGTTGCCATAACTCGCTGCTCCAAAGGCCAAGTACTGAAAAGCATGCACAAAGCAAGATACATGGAATAAAACCACACCAGGTTTTATCCATATGGTGATGTTGTTGATAGTATCTTGCCCATGAAATTGCGCCAGCAGTCATGCCAAAACACTGGATCATAAAAGACGTTGAAACGCTTTGAGTTTCGGTAAAATCTAAACTAGAGAACACTGGGATGAAAATAACGCCTCCGCCCGCTCCTGTTGAATTAGCAAAGATAGCTCCAGTTATCCCTAAAAATATAAACTTGCCATATTCTTTAATTAACTCAAATGGTTGTGCGAATTGGATAAACCAAACTATCCATGTGCTTAACAGAGTGAGCAGTACCGTTAACGACCGATAATATTGGCCGCTGAAGGTGTTTTTACGCTTAAAGGTAGGGATATATGTGAGCATCTTTTTAAGATAACTGAGTGTGGCGTTTGAGTTGTTGCGCCTATGTTATCAGTCAAAGACAGCGTTGTCACATAGGTTGGCAAATATAGATTTTAATTTAACCAATTGAAATTTAATGAATAAATTTATTTTACTTAAAAATATAAAGCTAATTGTCAAAAAAATGTAGAAATCCTGTTCTTTCTTGTGTAATTTAATTAATGACAACGCTGTCATCTGCTTGTGTGATGCGTTGTTTAGTAAGGTCTGCATGAAGAGGATGAGGTCTCCTTATTCATGTGTTTGGCAGAAGTATTGCTGGTCGGGCGGCGGTACGTTTGTCTTTAATATTTGATAGTCTCTCCCCAGAAACTAGCGTTGGCTGGGTACTGTAAGCAGTGCCCAGCCATTTTTTTAGGTAGAGCGACCTTGCTTAGGATAAGCAAACAAGTTAGCGGCATTAATAAATAAAACTCGCTGGATTTTCCAGTTATAAAAGAGGCTGCGATTCATGGTTATTCATATTGCTACATTGCTTTGCAGCGTAGTGACAACTCTGGCTAAGCGTTTGTTGATGTCCATCTTGGGACTCTGGCCGAGCGTTATGCTGTGTGCGTTGAGTTTCACCGCGATAGCCGCTGTGGAGCAAATGTCGTTCACGCTTACTAATGCTGCTTTTGCGGCTGGCACTTCTTCGGCAAGCAATCCCACTCCTATCAAGATAGTGACTACCATCCAACAGCAATGGCAGTTTAATCTGCTTAAAGAGGCGCTGCGCCGCTCCGGCAAGCCGTATCAAGTAGAACAAATGTCGACGCAGATGAACCAAAAACGCAATGCAGAAGAAGCACTTGCCGGCACTGTTGACGTATTTTGGAGCATGACTTCCAAAGAGCTTGAGGAAACCATGCTGCCCGTACGGATCCCACTGTTTAAGGGATTGCTTGGTAACAGATTATTAATTATCCGTAAGAGTGATGAGGCTAAGTTTGCCAACGTAAAAACACTGGCGGATTTTAAACAATTAACCGCTGGGCAAAACCGTTATTGGCCCGATGCGAGCATTCTCGAAGCCAATGGTGTGCCGTTGGTAACGAGCTATCAGTACACCAATCTATACCCTATGTTAGAAGGTGGACGGTTCGACTACCTTGCGCTTGGCGCACAGGAAATCGGCGATGAACTTGCGAGCCACCCCGATCCCGCACTTAAGATTGATAGCCATATCCTGCTGCAATATCGCTCTCCGGCCTATTTTTTTGTCTCACCAAAACGCCCCGAGTTAGCTGAGGCAATCTTAGCGGGGCTTGAACACATGATTAGCGACGGTAGCTTCGATGAAATGTTTAATCGTGAACTTAAGATTGAGCAGCTCTACCGTGATGCGCAGTTTGAGCGGCGCGTGATTATCCGCTTAGATACGCCAGATTTACATCCCTTAACGCCGATTGAACGCCAGGAGCTGTGGTTAGATCTATTTAGTATGCAAGGTGCAACATAATGAAAAATTTAGCCTTAAAAGTACAAATTGGGCTAGCTGCGGCGATATTTATGATAGTGAGCGCCTTGTTTGGGGCGTCCTATTGGTTGGCGAGCAATAAGTTAATGAGCAGCGAAATGGCCTTTGAAGACAATACGGTCGCTAATCTGCAAGTCACAATGGCACAGCCGATTTTTACCTACGATTACGAACAGATCCGGGCTGTATTATCCGTCATGTTAAAGTCTGAACAAATTTATCAAATTACTGTTGTGGATCATCGCGGTAAGCTGCTCGCAGAGGATAAACAAGCCGAGGCAGTTGCCGTCAACTATCTACAAACAAGAGAGTTACAGTTTAGCGACCAAGGTAATCCTACCGGACGCTTAACCATTACTTTTTCCATTTTGCCCGTAAAAGCGCAGTTATCCGAGTTGTTGCTGAGCTACTTTATACAGGCTTTGTTGATTTTAGCGGGCAGCCTCTTCGTTATTTTCATTATTTTAAAGCGTTTAGTGATCACCCCATTAGATAAGGTTGTCACCGCGTTAGAAGAGATTGCTAATGGTGATGGCGATTTAAGTCATCGATTACCCGTTGAAACTGAAGATGAAATTGGCAAACTCGCCAATGCTTTCAACGGCTTTGTCGAACACATTCACGGCACGATTTCAAGGGTGCATGAAACCTCGGGTCTGCTATTGGGCGATGCTAAAGCGCTGGGCACGTTGTCGCAAAGCAACAATCAAAGGGTGCAAGCTCAGCTTAAAGAAACCGAAGCCGCAGTCACGGCTGTGACTCAATTGAGTGCCAGTGCAAATGAAGTGGCCATCAATGCTAAACGTACAGCCGATGCGGCAACCCAAGCCGATAGAGCGGTTGACGATGGTCAGCGTCAGTTTGACTCGGGCTTAGCCATTACTCGCCAACTTGCGGCTGAGTTAGCACGTTCGGCTCAGTCGGTGTCGCAGTTACAACAGGAAACGCAGCGTATTGATGAAGTTGTGGTGGTGATCAACAGCATTGCCGAA
The DNA here is from genome assembly GCF_012843185.1 of Shewanella sp. DNRA4. Classification (NCBI taxonomy): domain Bacteria; kingdom Pseudomonadati; phylum Pseudomonadota; class Gammaproteobacteria; order Alteromonadales; family Shewanellaceae; genus Shewanella; species Shewanella sp. DNRA4. Next base: position 135,045 of record NZ_JABAIP010000011.1, on the reverse strand, counting down.
CAGACTAATCTACTCGCCCTAAATGCCGCCATCGAGGCTGCCAGAGCGGGTGAGCAGGGGCGTGGTTTTGCCGTTGTTGCCGATGAAGTGCGCTCTTTAGCGAGTCGCACCCAACAGGCGACGGGTGAAATCCAAAAAATGATCCAACAGGTGCAAAGCCGAGTTGCCGAAACCGTGAATGTGATGCAATCGAGTCAGACTCTCTCCAATCAAGGGGTCAACCGTTCGGAAGAAATTAAGCTCGTTCTATCTAAAGTGACTGATTTAGTTTCAAATATCAGTAATATGAATATCGAAGTTTCCCATGCGGCGCAGGAGCAAACCTGTGTCACCGAAGCGATTTCTCGTACATTAAATGATCTTGCCAATGTCTCAGGTTCAGCCTCCCTCGATAGTCAGCATCTAGCACAATCGAGTGAGCGACTGTTTCACCAAGGGGAAAGACTGCGGACGTTAGTAACTTCCTTCAGATTGTAGCCATTTCTGAAGCTAGAAAAGGAATATCATGAATAAAACGATTGCCGCCACCGCCATTTTATTTGCATTAGGTTTAAGTGCCTGTAGCCAAGCGCCTAAAACAGTGAATGTGCCAGTGCCAAGCTCAGCCGAGCTCGCCACGCCTGCGTCATTAACCCAAGCACAATTGCAGCAGTTTGGGGATACCTTGGGCGTGAGTTATCGCGTGCTCACCAACCGACCCGATAATAACTGTGATAAAGCCGCCGCTGAAGGTCGTTGTTTTGTGGCTGAGATTGATTTTGTCCCTGGCGTTGATCTCGAAGGTCACGACTGGGCGATTTATTTTAGCCAGATGCGTCCGGTGCAATCGGTTGAAGGCAAAGAGTTCTCCATCACTCATATCAAGGGCGATCTTTATCGGATAACGCCTACTGAGGCATTCAGCGGTTTTAACAAAGGGGTTAAAAAGACCTTAAGGTTCCGTGGTGAGCTTTGGCAACTGTCTGAAACCGATGCCATGCCAAACTACTACATCGTTGCTGGGGATTTATCGCCAGTGGTGATTGCCAGCACGAAAGTGCAGCAAGATCCTGAGACTCGAATGGAAGTGCGTCCCTATGTTGAGCCGTTCACCGATATGGTGAAACAGTATCGCCGTACTGATGCGGATAAATTAGCGCCTGCGACGCCTGCGCATTTGTTTAGCAATAATCAACAGGTCAGTGCAGATTCCAGCTTAGCGGTCAATACCATTATTCCTTCGCCGCAAAAAGTGACGATCCATTCTCACGATAAAGCGGTATCACTCACCTCTGGCATTAAATTGGATGTCGCGTCAGTATTGAGTCCATCCGCTGAAAATCAGTCTTTTAAAACCGAGCAAGTGGCTGCGGCGCTTGAACGCTTAGCACGTTTGGGCGTTAAAGAGTCAGAACAAGGCTTAGTGGTGAAACTGAGCTGGCGCCAAGGCGCAGAGAGCAGTTATCTGCTGGATATCAAACCTGATGGTATCAAGGTTGCCGCAGGTGATGCGGCAGGATTTTCCTATGCGTTATCATCGCTTGCCAGTTTGATTGATGTGCAGGATTTGCGCGTAAATGCGATGACTATTGAAGATAGCCCAAGATATCCATTCCGCGGTATGCATATCGATGTGGCCCGTAATTTCCACAGTAAGGCGATGATTTTTGCACTGATAGATCAAATGGCGGCTTACAAACTCAACAAATTACATCTGCATATGGCCGATGATGAAGGTTGGCGCTTAGAGATTGATGGCCTGCCTGAACTGACCGATATTGGTAGTAAGCGTTGCCACGATCTTGAGGAAACTACCTGTTTGTTACCGCAGCTTGGCAGTGGTCCTGTTGCGGAGTCGAGTGTTAATGGTTTCTATAGCAAACAAGACTATATCGATATTCTCAAATACGCCGATGCGCGCCAAATTCAAGTGATCCCTTCGATGGATATGCCAGGCCATAGCCGCGCGGCGATAAAATCCATGGAGGCGCGTTATCGTAAATTACTCGCCCAAGGTAAGCCTACTGAGGCGAAAACCTATTTGTTGTCGGATGCGGCTGATACAACTGTGTATTCTTCGGTGCAGTATTACAACGACAACACTTTGAACGTCTGTATGGAATCGACCTATCAGTTTGTCGATAAAGTGATTGATGAAATTGCCAAATTACACCAAGCCGCGGGTCAACCATTAACTCGATACCATATCGGCGCCGACGAAACCGCTGGGGCGTGGAAGAAATCTCCGGAGTGTTTATCCTTTGTAGCCAATAACGATAAAGGCGTTAAATCTATCGAGGATTTAGGCGCTTACTTTATTGAGCGGATATCGAATCAACTGGCGGAAAAAGGCATCGAAGCCGCAGGTTGGAGTGATGGCATGAGCCATGTTCGCCCAAGCTATATGCCTGCGAAAGTCCAATCCAATATTTGGGATGTGATTGCCTATAAAGGATATGAGCATGCCAATCAGCAAGTGAACAACGGTTGGGATGTGGTGCTCTCGAATCCTGAAGTGCTTTATTTTGATTTTCCCTACGAAGCCGATCCTAAAGAGCATGGCTATTATTGGGCAAGCCGCGCCACCAACGCGCACAAAGTGTTTAGCTTTATGCCGGATAACTTAGTGGCGAATGCGGAGCAGTGGACCGACTTGCAAAATCTGCCTTTCGAAGCCGACGATAGGGCAAGAATCGATGAGAAAGGCAAAAAATCTGGACCACGGGAGCAAGGTAAAAACTTTGCTGGTTTACAGGGGCAGTTGTGGAGTGAAACCATTCGCAGCAACGATACCGTTGAGTACATGATTTTCCCTCGTTTATTGATGCTGGCTGAGCGTGCTTGGCATCAAGCAGAGTGGGAAGTGCCTTACCAATATCAAGGTGCATTGTATAACCAAAGCACTGGACACTTTACTGCGGCAATGCGTGACGCGCAGGCACAATCTTGGCAGCAAATGGCCAATACCTTAGGGCATAAGGAGTTTATTAAACTCGATAAAGCGGGTATCGATTACCGAGTGCCGACTGTCGGCGCCGAGATCCGTGACGGTAAACTGTTTGCCAACGTGGCTTATCCAGGACTTAAGATTGAGTGGCGGCAAGCGAGTGGGCAATGGCAATCCTATCAAGCAGGGCAGGCGGTAACTGCGCCTGTTGAGATCCGTGCTATTGCTGCTGATGGTATCCGCAAAGGCAGAAGCTTAATCGTTAATTAATCTGTTATTTATCTGGCTGTATTTTAAAAGAAAAATACAGCCTTTTTCTTTTTCACTTTCAGTCAATTCTTTCGCCTGACATTTGATTAGAAATTGCTTCAAAAAGTAAATGACAACGCTGTCATTTTTGCTGTAACATTGAGTTAACTAAAGTTGAGTGTCGTATTAACGGCATAAGTATAAGCAACGGTAGCGCTGCATTAAGAGATGAAGAGGGATGTCATGGGGTTAGTCCAGACAAAAGATCAACAACTGTTTATCGGTGTTGATGGGGGCGGCAGTAAGTGCCGAGCCACTATCTATACTGCGGACGGTACCGTTTTAGGGACAGGTGTTGCTGGGCGAGCTAATCCGCTGCATGGTCTTGCACAAACATTTGCATCTATTGAAGCATCGACTCGCCAAGCTTTGCTTGATGCGGGCATGAAGGAAACCGATAGCCATTTACTCGTCGCGGGCTTAGGGCTGGCAGGAGTCAATGTGCCGCGCCTGTATCAGGATGTAATCAGCTGGCAGCATCCGTTTGCCGCCATGTATGTCACTACGGATCTTCATACCGCTTGTATCGGTGCACACCGCGGCGCGGATGGTGCGGTGATCATTACGGGCACAGGCTCCTGCGGTTATGCCCATGTAGGTGATGACAGCTTAAGTATTGGCGGACACGGTTTTGCGCTGGGCGATAAGGGCAGTGGGGCTTGGTTAGGGCTCAAAGCCGCCGAGCATGTGTTACTCGCCCTCGATGGCTTTGCCGCGCCGACTGCTTTAACCAAGATGCTGTTAAACCATTTTGGGGTAAGTGATGCCTTGGGCATCGTCGAGCATCTCGCCGGTAAGTCTTCGAGTTGCTATGCCGAATTAGCCAGAAGCGTACTCGATTGTGCAAACGCTGGTGATGAAGTCGCTCGCGGGATTGTGCAGGAAGGGGCCGATTACATCAGTGAAATGGCACGCAAGCTGTTTAGCCTCAATCCGGTGCGTTTCTCGATGATCGGTGGCCTTGCCGAACCTTTACAGGCGTGGCTTGGCAGCGATGTGGTGGCCAAGATTTCTGAAACCTTAGCGCCGCCAGAATTGGGTGCCATGTACTTCGCTCAGCAGCAATTTAACTCAGTCAACATTAATGAATAAGCCGTTTTAGCGCATCAGTGCTAAAGCAATACCCGTATTGATTTGTAAGGTAAATAACATGACAAACACTATTATGGAGCAAGAAGCTCGCACCGCGCCGCAGAAGATTGCGGGTCAGTTAGCCGCTAACGCCGATTTAATGCAGCAGTTAGGTGAAAAACTGCGTGCTTTCGATCCCCGTTTTGTGATGATTGTGGGCCGTGGTTCATCGGACCATGCGGGTGTATTTGCTAAATATCTTTTTGAAATCGAAGCGGGTGTCCCCACCTTTGCCGCCGCGCCTTCAGTGGCTAGCGTTTACGGTAAGAGCTTGAAGTTAGAAGGCGGATTAGTGATTGTGATTTCGCAATCTGGCCGCAGCCCTGATATTTTAGCCCAAGCGCGTATGGCGAAAAATGCAGGCGCGTTTTGTGTGGCGTTAGTAAACGATGAAACCGCGCCTATCAAGGATATCGTCGATGTCGTGGTGCCACTACGTGCAGGCGAAGAGAAAGCCGTTGCCGCAACTAAGAGCTACCTTGCAACCCTGTCGGCGATTTTACAATTAGCCTCGGCGTGGACGCAGAGCGAATCCCTCGCCGCCGCAGTTAACTCCTTACCGCAAGCACTGCAAACTGCGGTGGATACGGAACCACAATTGACTCCAGCATCGGTTGAAAACGTGAAAAACTTAGTCGTACTAGGCCGTGGTTTAGGTTATGCCGTGTCTAAGGAAATCGCACTTAAGTTAAAAGAAGTGTGTTCTATCCATGCCGAAGCCTTTAGTAGCGCTGAGTTCCTCCATGGTCCTGTGACCTTAGTGGAGAAAAAACTCACGATTGTGGATGTCTGCATTGGCGATGAGTCGTACGCTAGCCATATCGAACAGATTGAAAATGTGAGTCAACGTGGCGCAGATTTAGTGCATTTAAACCAAACATCGACGGATATTCACCCACGTGTTGCGCCGTTAGCCTTGCTACAACGTTTTTATATTGACGTGGCAGCAGTCGCGATTGCCCGTGGTATTGACCCTGACCAACCCGCTGGGCTGAAAAAAGTCACTCAAACGCTGTAATGGATGGCCGTTGTGCCGCAGTAATTTGAAAAGAGGTTTGGGATGAAATTCACCTTAATTGCCAAGCAACTGTTTGATGGTGAAGCCTTCCATCGGGATGTGCCTGTCACCATTGAAGATGGTCTGATAGCCAGCTTAGACACCGCATCGGGTGCTAAGGAAATTCGCTATCCAGGCACCCTAGTGCCAGGTTTTATCGATGTGCAAGTTAACGGCGGTGGCGGCGCGTTATTCAATAGCAGCCCAACGGTTGCTTGCATTGAAACCATAGGTAAGGCACATGCTCGCTTTGGTACCACTGGCTTTTTACCTACGCTTATCACCGATGATGTGCAGGTAATGGCCAAGGCTGCCGATGCGGTTGCCAGTGCGGTCGCGCAAAAGAGTGCTGGCGTATTAGGCGTACATTTTGAAGGCCCGCATCTTTCGGTACCTAAAAAAGGCGTGCATCCACAAGGTTTTATCCGTGAGATCACCGAGGCTGAATTGGCGATTTTTTGCCGTCAGGATTTAGGGATTCGAGTGGTGACCTTAGCGCCTGAAAATGTCTCCCCCGAGGTGATCCGCCTGTTGGTGGAGTCTGGCGTTAAAGTGTGTTTGGGCCACTCCAATGCGGACTACGATACCGTTGTCGCGGCATTAGCGGCGGGGGCGACAGGCTTCACTCACCTCTACAATGCCATGTCACCCTTAGGTTCCCGTGAGCCTGGCGTGGTGGGCGCGGCGATTGAGAGTGAAACCGCTTGGTGTGGTTTGATTGTCGATGGCCACCATGTGCATCCAGCTGCCGCAAGGGTCGCCCTGCGCGCTAAACCCCGTGGCAAAGTGATGCTGGTGACCGATGCCATGCCGCCAGTAGGCATGGATGATGAAACCAGCTTTGAGCTGTTTGGTACTCAGGTACTGCGTGTCGGCGATAGATTAAATGCGGTGACGGGTGAACTGGCGGGCTGTGTGTTAGACATGGCGACCGCGGTTGAGAACAGTGTGAAGATGCTTGGTTTACCGCTTGGTGAGGCCTTGAGAATGGCGTCTTTGTATCCTGCCGAGTTCCTTGGCATTGCCGAGAGCGTCGGTCGATTAGCCGTAGGGCAGCGTGCCGATTTAGTGCTGCTAGATAATCAACACAAAGTGCTGGCCAACTATATTGCTGGAAATGCGGTTTATGTTCGCCCTTAGTCTGGGGTGAGTCAGTAAAGCGTTAACCTTGGCCCTTGTCGTATTTTGATGACAGGGGCTAAGTTTTTTTATTGTACAGTCTGCATTTTGCTCAAAAGTTATAAAATAATTTAAATAACAATAATAAAGGATAATGGTATGAGTACGACTGCGCCGGGATCTATCGCCAATACGGGCGTTAATGCTCAGGAGGCTGCCGCGAAAAAGAGTCAGTCAAAACCGCGGTTGATGTCCCTTGATGCCCTGCGTGGCTTTGATATGTTTTGGATTTTAGGTGGCGAAGCCCTATTTGGCGCCTTGCTTATGTTGACTGGCTGGGCGGGCTGGCAATGGGGTGATACCCAAATGCACCATAGTGAGTGGCATGGGTTTCGCTTCTATGATTTGATTTTTCCGCTGTTTATTTTCCTCTCCGGTGTTGCCCTTGGATTATCGCCAAAACGCTTAGATAAACTGCCGATGCATGAGCGTATGCCTGTGTATCGCCACGGGATTAAGCGGCTGTTTCTTCTTTTATTGCTTGGGATTCTTTATAACCATGGTTGGGGAACTGGGGCGCCTGCCGATCCTGAAAAAGTCCGTTATGCCAGCGTATTAGGTCGAATTGCCTTTGCGTGGTTTTTTGCCGCCTTGCTGGTGTGGCATACCAGTTTACGGACCCAAGTGTTGGTGGCCTTGGGCATATTAGTGGCCTATGGCGCGATGCAGCTCTGGTTGCCGTTTCCTGGTGGACAGGCGGGTGTGTTATCACCGACTGACTCTATCAATGCTTATGTGGATAGCCTATTGCTGCCGGGTGTGAGCTATCAAGGACGAACGCCCGATCCTGAAGGCGTGTTATCGACGCTGCCTGCCGTAGTCAACGCCTTAGCGGGTGTGTTTGTCGGTCATTTTATTGTGAAATCCCATCCTAAAGGGGAGTGGGCTAAGGTTGGCCTATTGAGCGTTGCCGGTGGTGTTTGTTTAGCCCTAGGCTGGTTGCTGGATGGGGTTATTCCCGTCAATAAAGAACTGTGGACCAGCTCTTTTGTGTTGGTCACAACTGGTTGGAGCATGCTGCTGTTAGCGCTGTTTTATGCCCTAGTGGATGTGCTGAAATGGCAAAAGCTCGCCTTTATTTTTGTGGTGATAGGCACTAACGCCATCATTATTTATCTGGCCTCCAGCCTAGTGGATTGGAAGTATATCGCCCTGAGTGTGTTCGGTGGCGTTATCGCGGCATTGCCGGAAAATGCTCAGCCCTTAGGAGCTGTGATTGGCTTGCTCACCGTTCAATGGTTAGTGCTGTATTGGATGTATCGTCGCAATATTTTTGTGCGGATTTAATCTTTCGTTATTTTGTGCTTTCAACAGGCCGCAGAGTAAACTCTGCGGCTTTTTTATTTCACATGAGTTATTCGTCATATGTGTCTTTTGCTTTAAATCAGTAGTGAGTGAAAGTTTAGGAGCCACAGTGGCGCTTAACGCGATATTTTAGGATTAAATCGTAAATGACAGCGTTGTCTTTTTGTGTTGTTTGTTTTAACATCACTGAAACAATGGTGGGTTCGAATGATAACATTAGCCATTGCAGATGAGTTGCAATAGGGATGTGTGCAATACTCAGCGGATTTTTGTCCCGCAATCACCTTAAAATTAATTACTATAAGAAGCAGGTTTATGGAAATGACACTCGATAAAAGCCAGCAGAAAAGCAGTTTTATCCCCATGGCGATAGTGGCAGCACTCTTTTTCATCCTCGGGTTTGCAACTTGGTTGAATGGTTCTTTAATGCCCTATTTAAAACAAATTTTGCAACTCAATCCCTTCCAAGCTTCATTAATCCTGTTTTCTTTCTATATCGCGGTGACCTTTACTGCACTGCCCTCGGCGTGGCTTATCCGTAAAGTGGGCTACAAAAATGGGATGGCCTTGGGCATGGGCGTGATGATGCTCGCGGGTTTACTGTTCATTCCAGCGGCGAAGACTCAAATCTTCGCCCTATTTTTATTTGCCCAATTAGTTATGGGGGCGGGGCAGACGTTACTGCAAACCGCAGTAAATCCTTATGTTGTTCGTCTTGGGCCTGAAGAGTCTGCGGCGGCGCGTGTTAGCGTGATGGGTATTTTGAACAAAGGTGCGGGGGTGATTGCACCGTTAGTGTTCTCTGCGTTGATTTTAGATAGTTTTAAAGACCGTATCGGCACAACATTAACGCAAGTACAAATTGATGAAATGGCCAATAGTTTGGTTTTTCCTTACTTAGGCATGGCGGTGTTTATCGGTGTTTTAGCCTTGGCGGTGAAAAAATCCCCATTACCAGAATTATCTAATGAAGATGAAGTCGCTGAGCATACAGATAAAAGCCAGATTAAAGCGGCGTTGTCTCACCCTAACTTAGCATTTGGTGTGTTGGCATTGTTTGTGTACGTAGCGGTAGAGGTGATCGCTGGCGATACTATAGGTACCTTTGCGTTATCTTTAGGCGTTGAGCATTACGGGGTCATGACCTCATACACTATGGTTTGCATGGTGCTGGGTTATACGCTGGGGATTATCCTTATCCCTCGCATTATTTCTCAACCGACAGCGCTGATGATTTCCGCAATTTTAGGCATATTACTCACCTTAGGCATTCTGTTTGGGGATAACAATTCCTACGCTATTGCTAACACTTTGTTGGTGCCTTTTGGGGGCGTAGCTTTACCTGATACCTTGCTATTGATTGCTTTCTTAGGATTAGCCAATGCGATTGTGTGGCCTGCCGTATGGCCTCTTGCTTTGTCGGGCATGGGCAAATTGACGAGTACGGGTTCTGCGCTCCTTATCATGGGGATTGCCGGCGGTGCGTTTGGTCCAGTGTCTTGGGGGTTAATGAGTTCGGCAACCGAAATGGGGCAGCAGGGCGGGTATATGGTGATGTTACCTTGTTATCTGTTTATTCTCTTCTATGCAGTCAAAGGCCATAAGATGCGCAGTTGGTCTTCAAATTAATAATACATTCATGACAAAAATAACTAAGCCCTCGAAAGAGGGCTTTTTAATGACTTTTGTACTAGGGTGTTTTGTCTAATGAGATAACCCTATTAGAAAGCGTAACTAACGCTCGCGAGGACGGTATCGTCGTTTTGGTATACACCGTCAGAGACTTTTTGATCGCCACTTAAATCTGTGCCAAGCCAAGCAAGTGAAAGGCCAAATCCCATTAATTCCGTGGAGACACCAACAGAATAGTCGGAGTAACTATCGAAGCCTTCACCATCATCTAATGCATCGCCAACGTTGTAGCCGTAATGCAGATCGAGATTCCAGTTTTCGACAAACTCATAGGAATAATTGACTTCACCGTAGTGGTAATCTAAATCAGTGCCACCGTAGTCATTGGTATACCAATAGGCTACGCGAAATCCGCTAAACTCGACGCCAGCCGTTACTTCGAAATAGCCAAGATCACTCTCGCCCGAATAGTTATAGCGGTTCAGTGTTACGTCGTAGCTGACGTTATCATTGATATCACCACCGTAGGCAACATAGAAGTCATACTCAACATCTGGGCCATTATAACCAGGTTCATCAAAGTCGACGTTACTGGCCCAGGCGCCGACGGAAAATCCTGATTCAAAACTCCAGTCTATTCCACCTTGTACAGCGGGATCTCCAGCGGTTTGCGAGACACCGCGGAAGCGATAATCGTTAGTTAAGCTAATCTCACCAGACACTTCTGCACTGGCTATGCTGGAAAATAAGCTGGTAGTAAGCGCGAGTCCAGCAAGTTGTGCTAGCCGTTTTTTCTGTAGGTTGTTATTCACGGTATTTCTCCCATTTTCTTGATTGACACGGATGCACAAGCTTCTTTTATGTTTTAAAACAGGTTGGTACATCCGATAATTTGCCAAACAACAGCCAAGGAAACTCCGTTGCTGTGACCTCATGGCGGTAAAGCTAACTCACTTTAACTTTGTTCATTGAGGCAAAATGCACCTCTGTATTACTGTGAGTTTTGTTCGAAGATGACATACACCTTGCGACAGGGGGTGACGACTTGCCACACACCTTGAAATCCCGCTGGAATAATAAAGCGATCACCTACGCTAAAGGTTTGAGATTGTCCCTCAAGATCGGTAATCACACTGGTTCCTTCGAGAATTTCACAATACTCATATTCAGTGTAGTTGATTTTCCAAGCGCCTGATTCACTTTGCCAAATTCCACTATGGAATTGATTACAAGGGCTGGAGTAGTGGTTTTGCAATTGCTGAGTTGGATTGCCTGCAATACGCTTTTCAGGGGCGACTTGATAGCTCTCCACTGGCGATTGTGCGCTGGCAAAGCGAATGATTGATGTGACGCTCACTGTCATAAATGGCTCCGGATTATTTCATGGTGGGCATAACAAACTCAGCTTGAGTCTGTTTGCCTACAGGCCAGCGAGCGGTAATGGCTTTGCGTTTGGTATAAAAACGAACACCATCAGGGCCATGCATATGCAAAGGTCCAAAGAGTGAGCGTTTCCAGCCGCCAAAGCTATGGAAAGCCATCGGTACGGGGATTGGCACGTTAACGCCGACCATACCCACCTGCACATGGTGACAAAAATGACGGGCAGCCTCACCGCTTTGGGTGAAAATGGCGGTGCCGTTGCCAAATTCATGTTGGTTGATAAGTGTAAGTGCACTGGGATAATCGTTGACTCGAACAATAGATAGCACAGGGCCAAAGATTTCTTCGCGATAGATCCGCATATCCGGCGTGACATGGTCGAATAAACACGCCCCTAAGAAGTAACCTTGTTGATGATCGGCAACGGTTAATTGTCGGCCGTCTACCAGTAAGGTTGCTCCTTCCTGAACTCCAGTTTCTACATAGTCAGTGACTTTGGCTAAGTGTTGTTTAGAAATAAGGGGGCCCATTTCCATCTCTGGCGTGAGGCCATTGCCCACTTTTAATTGTTGGATTTGTGGTAATAACTTGTCGACCAGTTTATCGCCCACATCGCCCACAGCCAACACCACCGATATCGCCATACAACGCTCGCCCGCACTGCCGTAGGCCGCGCCCATCAGTGCGCTTACCGCTTGATCTAAATCCGCGTCTGGCATCAGCAGCATATGGTTTTTGGCACCGCCTAAGGCTTGTACCCGTTTACCGTGTTTGGATGCGGTGCTGTAGATATACTCAGCGATTGGAGTGGAACCAACAAAGCTTATGGCTTGCACATCTGGATGAGTGAGCAGGGTATCGACGGCCTCTTTGTCGCCATTGATCACGTTAAACACTCCATCAGGTAAGCCAGCTTGTTTGAGCAACTCGGCAATCCGCATCACTGAACTTGGATCTTTTTCTGAGGGTTTCATAATAAAGGTGTTGCCGCAGGCAATGGCGATTGGGAACATCCACATGGGAACCATCACGGGGAAGTTAAAGGGCGCTATGCCAGCGACAACACCTAAAGCTTGATTAACGGACCAGGAATCTACACCACCACCAACCTGCTGCGTGTGCTCCCCTTTGAGTAAGTGCGGGATACCACAGGCAAATTCAACGACTTCGAGGCCGCGGATAAGCTCTCCTTTGGCATCATCGAGCACTTTGCCGTGCTCTAGGGTGATGAGCTGCGCCAGTTCATCCATATGTTGTTCGACTAACGCTTTGAATTTAAAAAGCACACGGGCGCGATTAAGGGGCGTTACCTGTGACCAAGTCTCAAAGGCTGCTTTGGCGATGGCAATAGCGGCAGCGACTTCATCGCTGCTGGCGAGGGATACTTGACCTCGGCATTCGCCGGTGGCAGGTTCAAAAATATCTTGGCTTCTTGTACTCGCTGGAGTGTGTTGGCCATTCACATAGTGGGTAATCTTAAGCATAGCTAACCTTTCTTTTCCCTAATTTCTGGGCGTGTGATTGAAAATGGTGCATCATCCAACGGCATAAATAGCATCGCTGAGACTATTTACCATTTGGTCAATTTGATGTTTCTCAACAATGAGTGGTGGGGACATGGCGATAATATCGCCTGTTGCCCGCACGAGCGTGCCTTGATGAAAACAGCGCTCGAACACCCGATAACCGCGTTTGCCAACGCCTTCGTTATTAGGTGCAAGCTGGAAACCCGCAACTAATCCGGTGTTGCGAATATCAATCACATTGGGTAACCCCTTGAGGCTATGAACAGCCTCTTCAAAATAACGTTCAAGCTCGAAACTACGTTCAAACAACTGCTCATTTTCATAGATGGAGAGCGTGGCGAGTGCTGCAGCGGCAGCGACTGGATGGCCCGAGTAGGTATAACCGTGGAAAAATTCAATCAGTTCGGTTGGCCCTTGCATGCAAGTATCGTGGATATAATCCTGCACAAACACGGCGCCCATGGGGATGGCACCATTATTAATGGCTTTGGCTGTGGTGATTATGTCGGGGATAACGCCCCAGCGCTGACTAGCGAATGCGGCACCTACACGGCCAAATGCGGTAATAACTTCATCAAAAATCAACAGAATGCCGTATTTTTGGGTAATTTCGCGTAGGCGCTTTAAGTAACCTTGTGGCGGTAAAATCACCCCTGCCGAACCCGACATAGGTTCAACAATAACGGCAGCAATATTTTCGGCGCCATGGAGTGTGACTAATTGCTCTAACACTTCGGCTTTTTCTGCCCCAAGGTTAGGTAAGCCACGGCTAAAGGCTGAATTTTGAATATCTAAAGTGTGAGGCAGGTGATCCACGCCTTGCAATAGCTGGCCGCTGAAGGCTTTGCGATTATTGCTTAAACCACCCACGGAGATCCCACCAAATCCTACGCCATGGTAACCCATTTCTCGGCCAATAAAGCGGGTGCGTGACGCTTGGCCATTAGCTCTGTGGTAGCAAAGTGCCATTTTAAGGGCGGTATCTACCGACTCAGAGCCTGAGTTGGTAAAGAATACTTTGTTGAGTCCTTCTGGACTCAGTTCGGTTAAACGCTCTGCCAATTCAAAAGCGATGGGATGGCCCATTTGGAAGGAGGGGGCGTAATCCATCTCGCGGATTTGTTTGCTGACGGCCTCACTTATCTCACGTCGACCATGGCCCGCATTACAACACCATAATCCCGCGGTTGAGTCTAATACCTTGTTGCCATTGATATCGGTGTAATACATGCCTTCAGCTTTGGCGAGTAATCGAGGGCTCGCTTTAAATTGGCGATTGGCGGTAAAAGGCATCCAATAGTGTTCAAGTGAAGGATGCTCGTGGGCGAGATTGTTGGGTGAGTCGGGCATAGATGTTTACCTTGTCCTTTTCCTTGTTAAATGGGGGCAGGTCTTCGTTAAGGGTGGCTAATATTTGCTATGCTATGTTAGAAATAATGAACATGGAAGAGGCGTGTGCAGTTATTTGTGGCAAAAATGCTATTTTTGTAAAAAATATTGAATTTTGATGTCTTAAAAGCGTAATCTAGGCTGCAGTTACAGCCTTAGGTCATCTTTGGCAGTTGTTAGTCGAGATAGCCCTTATCCTAATAAAGATAAAATAAACGAATACAAACGATTAAGAGGTCATCATGAGTACACCTAAAACACGGAGCGATTGGGAAAACCTCGCTGCAAGCCTAACAATCAATGGCAAGGGTTTTATTAACGGCGAGTATCGGGATGCGGCATCAGGCAAAACCTTTGATTGCATCAGTCCAATCGATGGTCGTTTATTAGCACAAGTTGCCAGTTGCGATTTGATGGACGCCAATATCGCCGTGGCTAATGCTCGTGAGGTTTTTGAGTCTGGGGTATGGTCAAAGGCTACGCCTGTTAAACGTAAACAAGTGATGATCCGCTTTGCCGAGTTATTGGAAGAAAATGCCAATGAACTCGCTCTGTTAGAAACGTTGGATATGGGTAAACCGATACGTTTTTCAAAGGCGGTAGATATTGCGGGCGCTGCCCGTGCTATTCGTTGGTCGGGGGAAGCCATTGATAAACTCTACGATGAGCTGGCGCCGACGGCACATAATGAAATCGGCATGATTACTCGCGAACCCGTGGGCGTGGTGGCAGCGATTGTGCCTTGGAATTTCCCGCTGCTAATGGCCTGTTGGAAGTTAGGCCCAGCACTCGTGACGGGGAACAGTGTTATCCTTAAACCCTCTGAAAAATCACCGCTCACCGCCATTCGTATTGCCGAACTTGCCGTTCAAGCTGGGATCCCTAAAGGTGTACTAAACGTGCTCCCCGGTTATGGTCATACCGTCGGCAAAGCACTGGCGCTGCATATGGACGTGGATACCTTAGTCTTTACTGGCTCAACAAAAATCGCTAAGCAATTAATGATTTATGCGGGCGAGTCGAATATGAAGCGCGTGTGGTTAGAGGCGGGCGGTAAAAGCCCGAACATCGTATTTAACGATGCGCCCGATCTTAAAGCAGCGGCTGTGGCTGCCGCTGAAGCCATTGCTTTTAACCAGGGTGAAGTTTGTACTGCGGGCTCACGCTTGCTGGTGGAAACTGGTGTTAAAGATCAGCTGATTGCACTTATAGCAGAAGAGCTCGCCTCGTGGCAGCCTGGGCATCCACTGGATCCTGCTACCGTTAGCGGCGCAGTGGTCGATAAGCAGCAATTAGATACCATCTTAAGCTATATCAAGGCGGGCCAAGATGAGGGCGCGAGCTTAGTGCATGGTGGACAACAAGTGCTGGCCGAAACGGGCGGTGTGTATGTGCAGCCAACGGTATTTTCAAATGTGAAAAACCAAATGAAAATTGCCAGTGAGGAAATCTTTGGCCCTGTATTATCTGTCATTGAATTCAATGGTATGGAGGAGGCGATAGCGATCGCTAACGATACCATTTACGGTTTAGCGGCAGGTGTTTGGACAGCTGATATCAGCAAGGCGCATAAAACGGCTAAAGCATTGCGTAGTGGTATGGTGTGGATTAACCATTATGATGGCGGTGATATGACGGCACCTTTCGGTGGATATAAGCAATCGGGTAATGGCCGAGATAAATCTCTACACTCCTTTGATAAATACACTGAAATCAAGGCAACGTGGATAGTGCTATAAGTGGATAGTGCTATAACGCATACTTGGGCCTCTTTCAATGTTATTGGAAGGGGCCTTTTATTGCCTTTTTTACTTCGATGTTTTGGATTTTCATTGGTTTGCTGTGCAGAATAACTGACATTTATCGCGATTTTATTAAAACCTTACACTCTAGATATCTAGGTTAAACCCATACACCGACTTCCTAACCTGACTTTATAAACTGTGATCTTCGCTTGTGACTTTTCATGTTAACACTATTAGAATAATCTGATTGAAAAAAAACTAATGGAGTTTGTTATGGCTGAAAAAGTTGTTGAAGTCACCACACATATGGGAAGCGGTTGGAAGGTTACAGCGCAGGTGCGGGAGCATTTGCTGGTTATTGATCAACCCAGCGCTACCAATGAAGGAGCTAACCCCTTAGAGACCTTTTTATTCTCGCTTGGTGGCTGTATTTCGGCGATAGCTAAGATGGTTGCGCGTGAACGTAATATCACTATTCACCGGTTTGATGTGCATGTGAGAGCCGTGATGAATTCGGCGGGATTATTAGGCCAACCCTCGGACGATCCTGTTGGATTTAAAGAAATCGCCATCAATGCCAGCATAGACGCCGACTTAACCGATGCAGAAAAGAATGAGTTTTTAGATACTGTGTGTAATCGTTGTCCCGTCCATGACAATCTGCTGCGTCCAAGTCTGGTCACTCATCAAGTCCAGTGTTAACTCGATACTCATCTCGATTTTTTTAGCGTCTTAAAAGCATAAACCCCAGTGTTCACTGGGGTTTATGTCAATCGTTATATGCTAATCGCCTATCAGGCGTTATTTTTCGGAAAGTTAGCTAACACTAACTCCGCCACTTTACGTAATTCATTGGGGCAAATGCCATTGGTTGCTTGTACGGCCATGCCTTGTAGCACTGTGCCAATATACCGAGACAGCAGCAGCGGATCGGCATCTTCGGGGAGATCGCCCTCATCCTTTGCTCGTTGCAGGCGTTCGCATAATGCTTGCTCACCATCACGGCGACGGGTGATTAGGGTTTCTTTAATGGCTTGTCCAGCTTCACTACAGGCGAGAGCGCCTTGCACAATTAAACAACCATGGGGTTGGTTTTCATCCACTAAGGAAGATGCTGCGCCATAGAGCATGGACTCAACCACTTGATAGGCTGTTTCTTTTTCAAGCGAAGGATAGAAAAAGGCACAGGGACGCTGCTCGTATAACTCGATCGCTTTCAGAAACAACTGCTCTTTGTTACCAAAGGCGGCATATAGGCTGGGTTTGTTGATGCCCATGGCCTGAGTGAGATCGGTTAACGATGTACCTTCAAAACCTTTTCGCCAGAAGACTTCTAAGGCTTTGGCTAATGCATCGTCGGCATCGAAGGCTCGTGGGCGACCTACGCAGGGCGTCTGGGTGACGGTTGACATCATTAGGCTCCTCAATTCTCAATTGCCCCTAGGATAGACATGGGTTTAGCTCATGTCCAGCCACTCTTGCCTGCTGTCTGCGGGTTAGGTGCGTAACTCACCAAAATATATCGTCCATTCAAGCTCACATAGCACGTTCGCTGTGGCTAGGGCGTGTTGACGTTTCAGGGTTATTTTTGCAGCAATTTGGCTGACTTTTATGCAAGGCAAAGTCCGTGCAGTGTAGTTATTCTACATAAACGGACGATAACGCGGCAGAAAAGCCAGCCAAATGCTGCCCGAAGGGTTCGTATGGCAAGCCCTTGCTCTTTGTCACTCGTCATTTGAGTAGAATAACTACACATCATTCCTCGTTTCGCGAGCACGAGCTTGCCAGAACGAACAAAATCTAATCTCGAAACGTCAACACGCCCTAATTACCTCAAAGGCTTAACTGCATGGTTTCAAGCTGGCACAAAATTAAATACCTGTCGGTACAAAAATAAGTTGACAGGGTCATTTTACACTATATATTACCGCTCAGTACATAATATTTTTTACCAGTCGGTATTTATTGGTGTTGACCGAGTGTCCATCACTGATGTCTGTCTTAAACGAGATAAATGCCTGCCACATGAGGATTGTAAAATGAAAAGTAACCCATCTTTACGGATATTGATGTTGACTGCCGTGGCGGCGTTTGTCCTTTCGGCCTGTGGTGAACCAGCTGCACAGCAAAGCCCAGCTCAAGGTGCTCCTAAGGTCGATGTTGCGCAGGTATTGCATGAGCGCGTTACCGAGTGGGATGAATTTACCGGCCGTTTGCAGGCGCCAGAAAGTGTGACCTTAGTGCCACGCGTGTCTGGTTATATCGCGTCGGTAAACTTTAAAGAAGGCGCTTTAGTGAAAAAAGGCGATGTGCTATTCCGTATCGATGCGAGTGTGTTCGAAGCGGAAGTGGCCCGGTTAAAAGCAGATCTTGCTAGCGCGCTCTCTGCTGAGCAACTGGCCACTAACGACTTAGAACGTGCTCGCAAGCTCTTTGCCCAAAAGGCGGTATCTGCAGAATTACTCGATACCCGTGAGTCTAACAAACGTCAAACCACGGCGGCCGTGGCCTCTGTGAAAGCGGCGCTGCTGCGCGCCGAGTTGGACTTAGATTACACCCAAGTGCGCGCGCCGATTGATGGCCGAGCCTCCTACGCCAATGTCACTGCGGGTAACTATGTGTCTGCGGGGCAGAGTGTGTTAACCAGCTTAGTGTCGACCGCCAGCATGTATGCCTACTTCGATGTGGATGAGCAAACCTATCTGAAATACGTCAAGTTAACTGCCGAGAAAAAGCGTAAAGACCCTCGTGCCGGCGACAATCCCGTGTATATGGCGCTGGCTAACGAACGCGAATATCAACACATAGGTCTAGTGGACTTTGTCGATAACTCGATGGACAGACAGACGGGCACTATTCGAGTACGTGCCACGTTTAGCAATGAAGACAACAGCTTGCTCCCTGGTCTGTTCGCCAGATTACGTACCGCAGGTAGTGGCGCCTACGACGGCATCTTAATTGACGATAAAGCCGTAGGCACGGATCTGAACAACAAGTTCGTCTTAGTGGTGGCAAACGATGGCACCGTGGAGTATCGCGGTGTCACCCTAGGTGAAAAAGTTCAAGGTTTACGCATTGTTAAGCAAGGTTTAGCGGCAGACGACAAAATCGTCGTCAATGGCATGCAAAGGGTTCGTCCTAAGATGCAAATTGAGCCACACCTGGTTGATATGGCCGACAGCGAACAGCTAGAGGCGCTTCGTCAAGCTCAATTACTGCTTGATAAACATCAAGAAAATATCACCACTCCAGACGTTGAAGTAGCGAGCCGCGGTTAAGGAATCCAACAGAATGTTGTCGCAGTTTTTTATTAAAAGACCGATATTTGCAGCCGTTCTCTCGCTGCTGTTTTTTATCACAGGGGCGATTGCCGTCTGGCAATTACCCATTACCGAATACCCTGAAGTGGTGCCACCAACGGTCGTGGTCACCGCCAATTACCCTGGCGCTAACCCTAAAGTCATCGCCGAAACGGTTGCCTCGCCCTTAGAGCAGGAAATTAACGGCGTCGAAGACATGCTGTATATGTCATCGCAGGCGACGTCCGATGGACGCATGACCTTAACCATCACCTTTGCGATTGGCACCGATGTGGACAGAGCGCAAACCCAAGTACAGAGCCGGGTAGACCGTGCTATGCCGCGTTTGCCGCAGGAGGTTCAACGCCTCGGGATTGTGACAGAAAAATCATCGCCAGACTTAACCATGGTGGTGCATTTACTGTCGCCAGATAACCGTTATGACATGCTGTATTTGTCTAACTACGCGGCGCTCAACGTAAAAGATGAGTTAGCACGCATCAAAGGCGTGGGCGCGGTGCGTTTATTCGGTGCGGGCGAATATAGTCTGCGGATCTGGCTTGACCCGAATAAAGTCTCGGCGCTTGGCATGTCGCCAACTGAAATTATCGCCGCCGTACGTGAGCAAAATCAGCAAGCGGCAGCGGGCAGTTTAGGGGCGCAGCCTAGCGGTAATGCCGACTTCCAACTCTTGATTAACGTTAAGGGGCGTCTGACTGAACTGTCAGAATTCGAAGATATTATCATCAAGGTTGGTCAAAACGGTGAGGTGATCCGTCTTAAGGATGTGGCGCGTGTCGAACTCGGTGCAACGAGTTATGCGCTGCGTTCATTGCTGGATAACAAGGATGCGGTAGCGATCCCGGTGTTCCAAGCATCAGGCTCGAATGCGATTCAAATCTCCGACGATGTGCGCGCCGAAATGGCAAGACTGGCGAAGTCATTCCCCGAAGGGCTGCAATACGAAATTGTGTACGATCCGACCGTGTTTGTGCGTGGTTCTATCCAAGCGGTGGTGAAAACCTTGCTCGAAGCCGTGCTCTTAGTGGTGTTAGTGGTGGTGCTGTTCCTCCAGACTTGGCGCGCTTCGATTATTCCACTGGTGGCCGTGCCTGTGTCTTTGGTGGGAACCTTCGCCTTTATGCACTTGATGGGCTTCTCGCTTAATGCGCTGTCGCTGTTTGGTCTGGTGCTGGCCATCGGGATTGTGGTCGACGATGCCATTGTGGTGGTAGAAAACGTCGAGCGAAATATCGCTTCGGGTTTAAGCCCATTTGCCGCAACACAAAAAGCCATGAAGGAAGTGACTGGGCCGATTGTGGCAACCACTTTAGTGTTGGCCGCGGTGTTTATTCCTACCGCCTTTATGAGCGGATTAACGGGGCAGTTCTATAAACAGTTTGCGCTAACTATCACGATTTCGACCTTTATCTCGGCCATTAACTCGCTTACCCTGAGCCCCGCGTTATCGGCGCTGTTACTCAAGAGCCATAATGCGCCAAAGGATAGTTTAACTCGTCTAATGGACAAGTTGTTCGGTGCTTGGTTGTTCACGCCTTTTAACCGCTTATTCAACCGTGCATCAGAGGGTTATGGCTATTTAGTGCGTAAGGTGATCCGTTTTGGCGGCATTATCGGACTGGTGTATCTGGGCATGGTTGCGCTGACGGGTGTGCAATTTGTGAATACTCCAACGGGTTATGTGCCAGGACAGGATAAACAGTATTTAGTGGCATTTGCCCAATTACCGGATGCGGCCTCACTCGAGCGTACCGATGCGGTGATCAAGAAAATGTCCGACATCGCCTTAAATCACCCCGGTGTGGCGCACTCTATTGCCTTCCCCGGCTTGAGTATCAACGGTTTTACCAATAGTCCTAACTCGGGTGTCGTGTTTGTTGCCTTAGATGATTTTGAGTTACGTAAGCGTCCTGAACTGTCGGCGAATGCGATTGCCGGCCAATTAAATCAGCAATTTGCTGGTATTCAGGATGCGTTTATTGCCATCTTCCCGCCGCCACCTGTGCAAGGCCTCGGCACTATTGGAGGGTTCCGTCTGCAAATTCAAGACAGAGCCAACCTTGGTTATGAGGCCTTGTATCAGGTGACCCAACAAGTAATGTACAAGGCGTGGGCCGATCCACAATTAGCGGGGATTTTCTCTAGCTATCAAGTGAACGTGCCACAACTTGAACTGGATATCGATCGGACTAAAGCGAAACAGCAGGCAGTGTCGCTCGATCAAATTTTCCAGACATTACAAACCTATATGGGCTCGACCTATGTCAACGACTTTAATCGTTTCGGTCGAACCTATCAGGTGAATATGCAGGCCGACGAAGCATTCCGTCAAAGCCCGCAGCAGATTAGTCAGCTAAAAGTGCCGAATGTGAATGGCGATATGATCCCACTCGGCTCCTTTATCAATGTGAGCCAGAGTGCGGGGCCCGATCGTGTGATGCACTATAACGGTTTCACCACGGCTGAGATTAACGGTGGCCCAGCACCCGGTGTGAGTTCGGGTCAAGCGCAGGCGGCGATTGAGAAAATCCTCGCCGAGACCTTGCCGATAGGCATGACCTACGAGTGGACTGAGCTGACCTATCAGCAAATCCTCGCCGGTAACACAGGTTTGTTAGTGTTCCCTCTGGTGATCCTGCTGGTGTTTATGGTGCTCGCCGCCCAGTATGAGAGTTTGAGTTTGCCATTGGCGATTATCTTAATTATCCCAATGACCTTACTCTCGGCGCTCAGTGGCGTGCTTATCTATGGCGGTGATAATAATATTTTCACCCAGATTGGTCTTATCGTGCTCGTGGGCTTAGCGACCAAGAACGCGATTCTGATTGTCGAATTTGCCAAAGAAAAACAAGACCATGGTATGGAAGTGATGGAGTCGATTCTCGAGGCGGCGCGCTTACGTTTACGCCCCATCTTGATGACCTCTATCGCCTTTATTATGGGCGTGGTGCCCATGGTGTTTTCGACAGGCGCGGGGGCTGAAATGCGTCAAGCCATGGGCGTGGCAGTATTTGCCGGCATGATTGGGGTGACGCTGTTTGGTTTGATCCTTACACCATTGTTTTACTATGCCTTAGCAAAACGCGCCCGTCATAGTACAGCATCAGAGGTCTAACTTGGTTGTGTCATAAGTTCTATTTTATATCGATAAAAAAGGCCTGAAATTTCAGGTCTTTTTTGTATTTTGCAGATAATTATCAAGGTATTGACTATATTTTAGCGAGGAACAAATAATTAATTAGGAATATTCAATGAATGCCTTTCAGCCCCATGACTTCAAAGTCAATATTGATGTAAGGCATGCTTTATTAGCCGTTGCGACGGCATTAGATTTTGTTGGGGTAGACGATTTGCACCACGGACATCGGGTTGGCTATATGGCTTACGAATGTGCGAATGTGCTCGGCTGGTCCGATGAAAAAAAGCAGTTCGCCTATTTTGCCGGACTTATTCATGATTGCGGCGTTTCTTCCTCCGAAGAGCACTTACGTCTGCTCAAATTAATGCAGCCAGAAGATGCCCAGTGCCATAGTCAACGTGGCTATGAGGCATTGCTTAAATGCCCGATTTTAGATGTTTTTGCGCCTGTCGTTCTTTACCACCACACACCTTGGCTTGAGTTGCAATCCCATGAGCTTTCCGTATTTGACCGTGATATTGCAGCACTGATTTTCTTAGCGGATCGTACCGACTTTTTAAGAGCCAGATATACGCATGGTTGTCATGAGGAGCTGATTACATTGCATGAAAGTATGGTAGCTGAAAATTTAATGGCCCACAGCGGAACCTTATTTGAGCCAGAAATGGTCAAGGCGATGTGCCAGTTAGTTAAAAAAGATGGCTTTTGGTACAACATGGATGCCAGCCACATAGAGTTATTAGGTTTAGAATTTGAGGCGAATAATTTTTACGACAAAGAGTTGGATTTAGAAGGGGTAAAGCAATTGGCGCGATTTCTTGCTCGGATTGTCGATGCAAAGAGTCCCTTTACATTTCACCATTCAGAAAAAGTCGCACTGTTAGCAAAATTAGTGGCAAAGGACTGCGGTGTATCAGATACCGATGCTGAATTATTGTACGTTGCTGGATTATTACATGATGTCGGTAAGCTCAAAACGCCTGACCTATTGCTGCATAAAGAAGGCAAATTAACAAAGGAAGAATATTCGATTGTCAAACGTCATACCGTTAATACAGAGCATACTTTACATCGTTTTTTTCCTAAGTCTGTAATAGGCGAATGGGCCTCAAATCACCATGAACGTCTCGATGGTTCAGGCTATCCCTTCAGTAAACAGCAGGAACAATTAGATTTACCTTCGCGTATTCTTGCTGTGGTCGATGTTTTTCAGGCGTTGACTCAAAAGCGACCCTATCGAGGCTCTTTATCGCTATCAGAGATTGGCGACATTATGCAGCCCATGGTCGATAAAGGGCAGTTAGATGCAGGTGTTTACAGCATTTTGTTGGCAGATATAGATAATTTTTATCAATTATCAACCCAAGAATTTTCAGCTTAATATTCATTGTTGTTAGAGCAGTAAAGCATCATCAATCGGATTAAACTGTGTTGCTGCATCCATCAGTGATTTTGCTGTCAGTTGGGGTACGCCATAGACTTCTGTCTTAACGTCATATTTTTGCGTTATTTTCTCAAGCAAGATTGCAAAATCACCATCACCAGAAAGCAGTATTACGGTATCCACATTGGGAGCGGTATCGAGTACATCAATTGTGATCCCCACATCCCAATCTCCCTTTGCTGATCCGTCACTGCGCTGGATAAAGGGCTTAAGTTTTAACTCAAAGCCGATATGTCTCAAAGCATCTTGAAACTTAAGCTGGCCATCATCACCTCGATGAATGGCATAGGCAACAGCACTGACAATATTTCCTTGCGCACTCAAGTGTTGCCAGAGTTTACGATAGTTAAACTGGCGCTGATAGGCCTCACGGCAGGTGTAATAAATGTTTTGCACATCGACAAAGAGGGCGATTCTTTTCAAGGGATAAGTTATGGCTATCAGTTGGAAGACTCTGCGCACTATAGCACAGCAAGGTAGCTAATGGCGCGAGCAGGCAAAAACAGCAATGGATCTAATCGGGAATGGCCGAGTTTAGCTTTGCTTAACGGATTTTTAGTAGGTTAATGGATTGATTATTTAAAGTATTGCGCCGGTGTGGTGCCGGTATATTGCTTAAAAAAGCTGATAAAGGCACTGTCGCTGTTATGCGTCGGACTTGATTTTGCAGATCATGTAGGTTGGGTAAAACATAGAAGGAACTCATCTGAAACCTAAATGAAAAAGCCAAGGGACTGCTCCCTTGGCTTTTATGAGTTAAGCAAACGCATTATTTCACGCCTGTTTACATCATGGCGATAAATTAGGCTTTTGCCGTTTGTTCCTGCTGTTTGGCTGCCTCTTGTGCCGCTAACTCTTGTGCTTTAATGGCCGCTTCGAGTTTTGCTTCAACATAACCTGGTGAATGGGTCGCGGCCGAGATTAAACGGTACATTGCTGGGATGACAAACAGGGTGACAAAGGTCGCAAAGGCCATGCCGAAAAAAACCACAGTCCCCACCGCAATCCGGCTCTCAGAGCCTGCGCCCGTTGAGAAAATCAGCGGTATCGCGCCGACTAAGGTGGTGAAGGCCGTCATCAAAATCGGGCGTAAACGGCGGGTTGAGGCATCGATAATGGCTTTATCTAAGGCTAAACCTCGGTCACGCAGTTGGTTGGCAAACTCGACAATTAAGATCCCGTTTTTGGTCACCATGCCAATCAACATGATCATGCCGATCTGGCTATAAATGTTAATACCTTGACTGGTCACTAACAGGCCGAGGAAACCTCCAAATACTCCCATTGGCACGGTAAACATCACCACTAAGGGGTTGATAAAACTCTCAAATTGCGCAGCGAGTACCAAGTAAGCCACCAGTAGTGCTAAACCGAACACAATAAAAATACTGCTTTGGTTTTCTTTAAAGTCTTTTGATTCACCGGTATAGCCAATGGAAATATCCTTGGGTAATAACTCTATGGACTTGTTTTCCAAGAACGTTAAGGCCTCGCCTAAGGTGTAACCTTTACTGATGTTGGCCTTAAGGGTGATGGATTTTTGTTTATTGGTATGGCTCAATCTTTGCGCTGAGGCCACTTCTTCGATATGGGTGACCGTATCGAGCGTGACTAATTCGCCCTTGGCTGAACGCATATAGATTTGGCTTAAATCGCCGACGTTGTTAAAACTGTTTTCATCACCGCGCAAATACACATCGTACTCTTCGCCGCGATCCACATAGGTGGTTTCTTTACGACCGCCGAGCATCACTTCTAAGGTTTGTGAGACGTCATCGACGCTGATCCCAAGTTCTGCTGCGCGCTCTTTATCAACGCTGACAATCAGTTCTGGTGTGGTTTCGGCGTAATCCAGATCCGCGCCTTCCATCATCGGGCTGGCATTGGCTTGCTCTTTTAACACCTGTGCCCATTTAAAGAGTTCCGCATAATCTGAGCCACCCAGTACAAATTGTACTGGTTCACTCGATTGCCCCCTAAAGCCTGGCATCATAGGGCGAACCATCACATCGGGAATATCTTTCAATGCCTTACTTATAATCCCGAGCGCCTGTTGCGCCGTGACATTGCGATGTTCCCAATCCTCTAGCTGCATGATCACATAGCCAGTTTGATCGCCAGCACGACCACCAAAGGCAGGGGCTTGCACACTGAAAGACCGCAATACACCTTGGCCAAGGAGTGGCATTAATCTGTCTTCGACGATATCCATGTTCGCCGTCATACGGTTATAGCTAGTGCCCTCTGCGCCTTTCACAAAGGCGTAAAGTACACCGCGGTCTTCCTGTGGTGCTAATTGCGAGGGGACTTGCTGCATTAACCATGCGCTACCGCCAATACAGGCGAGAATGACCAGTGGTGCCAGTAATCTAAAGCGGATCGCATGGGTTACACCCACACGGTAAACCCTTTCCATGCGCGCAAAACCACTATCCACAATGCGATTGAAACGGTTAGGTTTTACATTGGCTTTGAGTAATTTGCTACTCAATACTGGCGTTAGCGTGAGGGCAATGAGGGATGAGAACAGTACAGACACTGCCAGCATCACGGAAAACTCGGTAAAGAGTAAACCGACCATGCCATCCATAAATGAAATCGGCAGGAACACCATGACTAACACCGCGGTGGTTGCCACGACCGCAAAGCCGACTTCCCGTGTGCCTTTGTAAGCCGCAAGCAGCGGCTCTTCGCCTTTTTCGATATGGTGGAAAATGTTTTCGACCACCACAATCGCATCGTCGACCACGAGACCAATGGCGAGGATTAATGCCATTAATGTCAGTAGGTTAATTGAATAACCTAGCATGTTGGCGGCAATAAAGGCGGAGATTAATGATACTGGAACCGTTACCGCGGGGATAAGGGTTGCCCTTGCTTGACCGATAAAGATATACAGCACTAACACCACGAGGGCGCCAGTGACATAGAGGGTGTTGTAGACCTCGTTGATTGAGCGGTCAATAAAGACGGTGGAGTCAAAGTCGACTACAAGACTGGTGCCATCGGGTAAAAAATCTTGAATTTTATCGACTTCTTTATGGACTTCCTGAGCGACTACTAATGGGTTTGCATCGGATTGAGTGATCACCCCTAAGCTTAGGTTAACAATACCATCACTTTTGAAGGTGGAGTTTTCATTCTGTGCGCCCACGGCAACATCGGCCACATCTTTTAAATAGATAGGTGTCCCGTCGCTGGCGGTGCGTACGACTAAATAGTCAAAATCCTTTGGGGTGTAATAGAGCCTTTTGGTACGCACCGACATCACTGTGGTATCGTTACGCACTTGGCCGCCAGGGGTTTCGATGTTCTCTTTACGTAGGGCGCTGGTAATATCGGTGACGGTGACGTTGCGCCCCGCCATTTGCTCGGGTCTGAGCTTGATATACATGACCTTATAAAGACCACCCGAAATGCTGATGGAACTCACGCCGCTGATCAGACTGAATCTGTCTTCTAAAACCCGCTGGGCATAATCGGTCAGCTGGGTTCTGTCCATCACGGTTGAACTTAAGTTCACATACACGGACGGTTCGCCTGAGCCATTGTCCTTCGATACTACAGGATCGTTAGCGTCTTCCGGCAGGCGGCGCTGGGCGCGGGCCACGGCATCACGCACATCACTCACCCCTTCGGTTAAGTTCCAACCGAGGAGGAATTTGACCGTGATCCGCGAGCTACCATTACGAGTGGTAGAGGTGATTTCATCGATACCGCTGATCCCCGTGAGTTCATCTTCGAGGGTCTTGGTGATTTGGCTTTCCATAATCGCTGCAGATGCACCGGAATAACTGGTGCTGACTGTCACCACTGGGCTTTCAACATCGGGCATTTCCCGCACTGAAAGTTTAGTAAAGGACACTAAGCCAAACACGCATAGCAGTAAGCTTAAAACAATTGCAACGACGGGGCGTTTAACTGAGACATCAGACAGCCACATTATTTCGTCTCCGCAGTGTTGACGTCTGACTTGGCTGGGCGGTTATTACTATTCTTAGTTTCAAGAGCGACTTCATTGATTTTTAAGCCATCGCGCATATTCACAAGCCCTTGAACCACCACTTTATCGCCAATTTTAAGGCCGCTATCGATAAGCACTTGGTCGCCAACACGGGCACCCAAAATCACTTCGGTGCGATGGGCGATATGATCCTCGCCAACCACATACACATAGCGCTTAGTGCCTGAATATTCTAGGGCTTGCACTGGCACTATGGGGGCCGAAATCGGTGGGAAGGTGATGGTTGATGACATCATCATGCCGGGTTTTAAGCGATTATCGCTGTTTTCAAATTGTACGCGGATCTTCAGGTTTAAGGTTTCTTCATTCACGCGGGGATCGATGGCGACCACTTTGCCGATAAAGGTTTGTCCTGGCCAAGCTCGGCTGGTGGCCGATACTGGCATGCCAATGCTAAGTTGTGACAGAAAATGTTCAGGCACTTGTAAGTCCAATCGCATGCTGGATAAATCATCTAAGGTCATTAACTCTGTGCCAATACTTACCATCTTACCTTCGCTAAAGTTAATCAGCCCGGTTTTACCGGCAAAAGGTGCGATAAGGGAATGATAATGTAAATCTGCCTGCGCAGAGGCTAAGCGTGCTCTGGCAATATCGACACTGGCTTTTTGAGCATCGATTTCGGTTTGAGTGATGGCATTGCGGCTGATAAGTTTTTCAAACTCTCTGAGCTTGCGGGTTTCATCATTTAAAAAGGCATTGGCTTCAGCCACCGCGGCTTGAGCTTTCATATCATCGAGTTCGATTAGCAACTGGCCTTTTTTCACTGTTTGATTCGAAGTCACGGCAATTTGTTTAATTTTGCCGGTGACTTGTGGCGCGATCACCACTGCGCGCTCAGCGGCCAGTTTACCAATCAGTGAAATAGATTGAGCCAGTGGATGTTCAACCACTTCCCCTGTGACAACCGGCACGGTACGCATAAGCTGGGGGGCACTTTCGGGTTTGGCAGCCTGCAATACATCACTAAAGCTCACAGCGGCGGCAACCGCCGCAACTAAGGCAATGGCTATTATGGTTTTTTTCATTGGAATAATTATCTCGCACAAAGACGGTTAACAGGCGTTAGCACTAATGGCGCTATTCTAGTGAATAACCGTCATCAGGTGGGTAAAAGTTTGTAAAGTTAAGCACTCGAAAGTGAAAGAAATTGTGTTTTGTGTCGAGATACCCCATGGCAATCTCATTCGCCCCATTCGAAGTGCATACGATAGCTGAGTTATTCTGCTAAGGATGTGCTTGTGTTCGTATTTTTTCTATCGGATCTACGGCTGATTGAATTTGCGGATACTGGCTTAAAATTGCCTCAAGACGACCATCTTGGCCCATGCTTTCAAGGCCTTTGTTAAATTCGTCGATCAAGGTGGACTGATCCGTTATCGCCAAAGAGACGCCCAGATGGAATACCTCAGTGGCGATGGGGTCTCCCACCTGCTCGAAGGTATCGGCATATTCACTTTGATTTTTCTTGATTAAATATTGAGCAAGATTGTGGCCGATTAACACTAAGTCAATGCGTTTTAGAAACAATTTCTTAAGATTCATTTCGTCGGAATTACCTTCTTCAGTCGTTAGCCCTGTAGCGGCTATTTCGGGTGGATTGGCGTAACCGCGGCCAATGCCGATGGTAAAGGGCTTAAGTTCGCTTAATTGACTAAAACGTAACGGATTATCTTTACGTTTGTAGAAGACAATCTGTACGGCTTGTATCGGTGCAGAATAATGTGCCCATTGCTCACGTTCTTTGCGGTACCAAAGTCCAATAATGCCATCGGCTTGGCCGGTTTTTACCAGTAATGCTGCTCGCGCAAAGGGATAAAACTTAACACTGGCATTGTAGCCTTGGCGTTTAAAGGCCTCTTTAACGACTTGGGCAACGCCACCTTGCTCGGGTAATGAATCGGCATAAAAGGGTGGATAATTGGTCGCAACTAAGTTTAAATCTCGTCCTGCAAAACTGCGGGAAGGCAATCCTAACAACAGCAATACAAGGCTTAAATTTATCAGCAGTTTGAAGTCCATACGCATCCCTAACGTTAAAGCGTTATTCGCTGAGTATAGGGGGGGTTAAGCCGATGAGTTGAATTTTGTATAGAGAGGTAAGTTATCGCTTACTCGATATGGAGTCGACTCGTTATCCTTTTATTGAATAATAAAAAGGGCTTATGGATTAAACCTATTAGCCCTGAATCGATTTAAAGTGCTACTTGCTCACCCTTATATAGCCCGCGGGTGAGTTTATTGTCGTCTATCAGTAATAATTCTCCTGACTGACCATCCTTAATACTACTATCTATTGCAATGATTTTATTATGGTAAAGTCCAAGTACTCGCTCCTGTGAAGTGTGGCCGACGATAATATGATCAACCTTAAAGTAGTTTAGGATTCGGTCGATCTCGGGTTCAGCGAGTGCATCTTTAAAGTAGCCACGGTACCAAGTGGGGCCATTAGTGAAAAACAGGAAATTCAACAGATCGTTTTGTTTTAAATCTTCTTTTTTATCGTCTAAATGTTGACGGAATAACTGATTAGCATCGCTGATATTGAGTTTACGCTCGACCCATTCAGGGCTTATTCCACCGTGCATAAACAGCAGATTATTGATCTTTACTAGAGTGTTTTTACTGCGAAGCCAACGGCCGATTTCGGTGTCTTTGTTGTACAGTGCATCATAGCTGCGATTGAGTAATTCCGCCGAGGTTTGATAACGCTCATTCACATAACGTAAGTCGCCGCGAAACACCATTTGCTCGTGGTTGCCCATAAGTAAATGTAATCGACCACCTGCGGCTTGGGCTTGCTTATCTAACTCATATAAAAACCACAGAACTTCGTTAACTTGGTGACCACGGTCGAACATATCTCCCGTCATGACCATATGGCCGTCACCAAAGGTCCAGTGATTATTTTCATCGATAATCTGATGGGCTTTCAGCAGGTTAATCATCACATCGAATTGCCCATGCACATCGCTTAAGGCCACTA
Organism: Shewanella sp. DNRA4; assembly: GCF_012843185.1. Classification (NCBI taxonomy): domain Bacteria; kingdom Pseudomonadati; phylum Pseudomonadota; class Gammaproteobacteria; order Alteromonadales; family Shewanellaceae; genus Shewanella; species Shewanella sp. DNRA4. The sequence continues at coordinate 104,550 of NZ_JABAIP010000011.1, read as the reverse complement.
TCTTGCCTGTATGAGTGTAGGTATCAGCTTCAACTTTGGGAGCATCGGTATGGCGTCTGGGCTGTGGCAAGTTGCCACAATCATTTGGGCGAGCCAATTGATTGTTTGCGATAGGGGTTTGTTTTAACTGACTCTGGCAGATCCAGTAGGCGGTATTTTGGTTACCTTGGTCGAGGAAAACATAAGGACCATCGGTCACGGATGATGGCGTAAGTTCAGTGCTAAATGCGCCAACAGAAAATAAACTTAGCAAAGTAAACAGTGTAGCCTGAGCCGAAGTGAGTCTCTTCTTCAATGTGAGCGAAGATATATCCTGTGGTTGAGGTGTCGAGTGACCGAAACCATGGCGGAAGAGCGTGTGCATTCAAAGCTCCTGAGTTATGAAACGTGGCTTATGTGGGGTTGGTTAGCATAATGTTAATGACTTGGTAGGGCAAGGGATCCTATGTTGGGATATTTTCATGGTGAGAACGCTTTATCTCTATGTTTGTTGTTCAGCCTGTTTTGTTTTGGCAAGTCAAATTAATGGTATAGCATTTCTTATATTTTTTTGGCAGGTGTTCTCCTTTATTTCCTATAACGTTAATAGCGCATTCTCAATATCATAAGTGTCACTGTTTTTATTTTTTAGCTCATTACTATGATGGTGATATTTTTATTGGTTACATTTTTTATTTATTTGTTGTCAATTCGGTGTGCATAATGGTAATAATTGCTGAAAGTAGCCTAAGTTTATGATTTTACTGTTTTACGTTCGGTTAACTTACTGTTTGTTGTGCGGTTAATTTGGCCTTTTTAAACAATTTAAATCCTAGTTTTGTAAATGCAGGTGCTTTATTATTCCTTAATAACAGATGCGCATACTGTATGAGTCAGTTTTTATTTAAATGTCAGAAAAGCTCGTTGATGAACTTTTCGCTTAATTACGTTTTATTGAAACATATTTGTCAATCTCGCCTTCAAAACGTCCGCCATACGTTAACTTCAATAGTCGCTTTTATTATTTCGAGCCTCGTTGTTGGCGTGGTGAGTTTATTTACCGCGTCAAGCATTGCTGATGATACAGAGCTTTATGTGTTCGAAGCGTCCGCCCGTAATGGCTCGCGCCCGCAGGTGCTGATCATTTTCGATAACTCCGGCAGTATGAGTAATCTTGCCTATGGGGTCGATGCTCCTTACGAGAATAAACGTAATGCTAACTATGCCCAGTCGGGAAAGCTATTTTATAGCCGAGGTTCGGCTGATAATGCTGAGTTACCTAATCCTGCCTCTCAGCGTGAAATGCGTCAGTTTAATGCAGCACTCAATGGCTGTGAAAGCTCGTGGGATTACCTCAATCGGTATGGCACCTTCACTGGTTTCTTTCGTGAGTATGGTTTTTCGGGGGGGACTGGTGCGTGGAAGGAATTTTCTGAACTAAATGGTAGCTCGATAGCTGCTGTCGATTGCTTTGAAGATATCCAAGAGGAAAGACTCGGTAATGCAGCAGGAGAGGCTAACGGTTTACCCGTTGACAGTTTAGGCTCTGCGGCTAAACCCGTTCGGTACACGGCAGTCAATATTCACTCATCCGAGAATGCTAAGGCAAGCGCGAAGGCAAAGGCGCAGAAAACGGGATTTGGCTCCGGCAAAGTGGTCACTGTTTATACCGAAGATTATTTAAAATGGCACCATGGTACTAAAAAGAAGGTCAATAAAACCCGTCTAGAGCTGGCGCAAGATGCGATTGAAAGTGTGGTTTTAACTACGCCGGGTGTAGATTTTGGTTTAGCTATTTTTAATATGAATGGGCCACGTGATGGTGCGCGTGACGGTGGGCGGATTATCTCTGGGATTAAGACTATGTCCGCCCAAGCCAAAATTGATTTATTGAAAAGGGTCAATCTTATTAGTTATGCCCAAAATACGCCGCTATGCGAAACGCTCTACGAAGCCTATCGTTATTTTGGTGGGCAGGAACAGTATTTTGGCGATGATGATAGCGATTATAATTACTACGATAATTGGGGGCGTTACCAAGGTACCTACAACGCCAGTTCTAATCCCTTTACTGACCCAGCTGCGCTTATTATTGGAAGTAATACGTACAATTCGCCGTTTAAGCCTTGCCAAAATGAAGCGTATATCGTCTATATCACCGACGGTGAGCCGACGCTTGATAACGCGGCCGATGGCATTATTGAGCGTTTAACCAATGGTGTAGGTAAGCATACCTCAAACCCGAAAAGTTATCTCAGTGCGCTTTCTGGCTGGATGCGAACTGAGGATGTGAATCCTAATTTAGCCGGAAAACAAACCGTTAGAACCTTTACCATTGGGTTTAGTGAAGGTGCAGCCAGTGCCGAGCACCTACTGAAGCAAACCGCCGATAATGGCGGTGGTAAGTATTTTGATGCCACCGATGCCAGTCAATTACGTTCTTCATTGCAAACGGCTTTAAATAATATCCTCGAAAAAAATGCCAGCTTTACTTCCCCCTCGGTAGCGAGCAATAACTTCAATCGTACTCAAACCTTTGATTCAGCTTATTACTCAATGTTCTTGCCTAATAAGGGACCAAGATGGCTAGGGAATATTAAAAAGTTCAAGGTGACCAGTGACGGTGATGTCGTTGATAGCAAAGGCAAAAATGTGATAGGCGAAGATGGCAATATCAAAGCCGATGCTTGCTCCTATTGGACATCAGCTGAAGAATGCGGAAGCAGCGGTGATGGTAATGATGTTAAGCGTGGTGGGGTGCTAGCCGCGATGCAGCAGGCGACTAGTCGCACTTTATACAGTAATTTTGGCAGTGGATTGAGCGCTTTTACTCTGTCAAATGCAGCTCGAAAAGCTGGGGATAATGTGCGTTTAGCCACCTATATGGGGGTCGATGAAACAGAACTCACTGGGCTATTTGACTGGGCGAAGGGAATCGATGTTGATAACGATAAAAATCAGGACTTAAGTACTGCCAGTGGCGCAACCCCAAATTGGCGCGCCGATATAATGGGAGATGCTCTACATTCCAAGCCCTTAGCACTCAATTTTGGTTCTGAAGCTAAACCTGATATCCGAATTCTTGTCGGGACAAACCATGGGTTCCTGCATATGTTTAAGGATGAAGGTGATAGCGTGTCTGAGACTTGGGGATTTATCCCCTATGAGCTACTGCCGAATTTGCGCGATCTCAAGGCTAACGTGCCGACGGGCGTACACTCGGTATACGGTATTGATGGCTCGCCAGTTGCCTACACCAAAATGCAGGGCAAACGGATTGAAAAGGCATGGGTATTTGTGGGAATGCGCCGAGGCGGCAATGCGTATTACGCCCTCGATGTGACCACACCTGATAACCCCAGTTTTATGTGGAAGATAGATGCCAGTTCACCCGGTATGGGCGAGTTAGGGCAATCTTGGTCGACGCCTGTGGTGACGACAATTCCGAGTGCGACTGGCGATAAGCCTGTATTGATTTTTGGTGGCGGATATTCCCCTTCAACTAAAGATGGCGCTGAGATGGGTACTGATGACAGCAGTGGCCGTGGCGTGTTTATTGTCGATGCGCAAACGGGGGCGTTAATCCATCAATTCGGCGGCAGTGGGGCTAACACGCCATTGCCAGGTATTGCCAACAGTATTCCAAGCAGTGTTGCTGTATTAGACGGCAATGGTGATGGTCATACCGATAGAATCTATGCCACAGATATCCAAGGTAATGTATGGCGGATGGATATGCCCTCCGCGAATGTGTCGACCTGGTCGGGATTTAAATTTGCCGCATTAGGGGATAAGAGTTCAGTGGCAGGAGATAGGCGATTCTTTTCTGGGCCTACAGTGGCCCAGACCTTGATCTCCAATACCTTTGAGCTGACTAAAGTCATTAATGGAACATCGACCAAAGTTGTCACATCACAGAATATTCCTTACGACGCAATTGTTGTCGGGAGTGGCCACAGGGCAAAGCCAAGTGATGTCTCCCGCTCGGATATGTTTTTTGCATTGCAAGATAGAAACATAGTCACTCAATCATTCCAAGGTAAATCAAATCAAAAGCCTGTGCCTAAAACGCTACAGTTAAGTGATTTATATGATGTCAGTTCGGCGGCGCCCAATGATCAGGCCAGTGAAATCGTTTTTAGTCAAAAACGAGGTTGGTACTATAACTTCTCTCGTAAAGGCGAAAAGAGCCTGTCATCTGCGACCATAGTGGGGGGGGAAGTGTACTTCAGCAGTTTTGTGCCTGGTAGTGATGGCTCAGTCAACCAATGTTTGAGTTCGGGTAAGGGCTATCTTTATAAAAAGAATTTGCACAGGGGCACTCGTGGTTACAAAACAGATTATTTGTATGCAGGTGAGTTGGTACTGGATACGCCGCAGTTAGTGATCCCGCCTGCCGAGCAGCCTAAGGACCCGAATGCTAAAGTACCAACGCCAGATATGTTTTTGATTGGTATCGGTAATGCGGTGCCAGATGAGGCGACATGTGAAAGTGGTAACCCTAAGTGTATTGCGGGCGGGCCAACAACGAACAAAATTTATTATTACATCAGTCAATGATGTAAAGAGTTAACGAGTCGAGATGAGTAATAGCCTTATGATGAAATACGGTACCCTTGGTTTGTTGCTGCTAGCGGGATTCCAATGGTCAGCGCTGGCAGCAGAAAATGAGAAGCGACAGGATTACAAATGCTATTTAGAAACTAATCAGGGGTTTAAGCTGATGCGTTTCTCGTGGTTTGAATCTAAAGTCAATGAGTATCTGCTTACCTTGCCCGGGACACAATTACCGCGTTTACCTCGGGATAAGCCGATTCCACTCTATGCGAAAGCAGTACTTGAGTGTGTAAAAATGAGTGAGCCTTTTACGCTCGAACAGGCAAAGCAAGCCGAGCTTGCGCTCGAGAATCAGGGTTAACTTGGCCTGTGGTATCAACATTGAACATGCCGATGGGATAAATCCTATAGTGACTTATCCCATCGTTTAAGGGGGAAACCCCAAACTAAAAAGCCAAGGTTTGAGTCTTCATTCGTAAAACGTAAGACTGGCGCACTTTCAAGAAAGTGTCGTGTTAAGACACTTGTTCATTCAGATACTCAAGCCACTTGCTCGGATGACCGTAAAAACGGCTGTGATTGAGTAAATGCAGATTTCCCTCACTTGTCGTGAGTGCTACTGAAGGGAAACCTTGGGCACCCAGCTGATTCATCAGCGCCCGTGATGCCAAAATGTGCTGGTAAAACGCGTCTTCATTTTGGGCAAATTCCTTCGTAAAGGCAGCGCCATCTATTCCCATTTTTTCGGCCAAAACATGCAGATTATGTTCATCGCTGGCGCTTTTGCCATCGCGATAATGGGCGAGTTGCACTGCATGTAGGTAAGCTAGCTCATTGCCCCTTAAGGCTGCAACGGCAAGCATAGCTCTAATGGGGGGCGCAGAATCCAGTACAATGCTGGTATCACGTAATAAGCCTTCATAATAGTTTTCACCAAAGGCTTGTCCGGTTAACGCGGCAATCCGTTGATCATGGGGCATCACATAATCGCGCCATTGGTTATCTATCTGTTTGCGCCTTGGGCCAGTGAGCATGCCGCCTGCGTGGAGTGCGATGGTAAATCCGGCAGCGGCTGCTGCATCAAACAGCGGTGCGGCCGCGTAACACCAACCGCATAAGGGGTCGATAATGGCATGCAAAACGGCCTTGGGATTTGCTGTGGTATTCATTTATGTGCTTCCTACAAAACAATTTTGTGCTCTGACTCGCGAGTTAATGCACAACCCTTTAAATGAGTGGGGCAGGATTAGCCATGCCCCAATATGGTTACATTGGCCAGCGCATTTCGCCCATGATCACTTTGGCACTGATCTCAAGCCCTGCATCTAAAGGAATTTGTGGGTAGAGCGTGAGCATCTTGGCGATTAAGTCCGCAGAATCTTTTGCTGTTTTGGCTGCCTTTTCAAAGGCATTAATATAATCGCGAGTAAAGGCGATGGCGCGCTTATCAAATCTGGCATCACCGAGATAATGTCCAGGGATAACCTCTTGGGGGGATAAGGCTTCCATCTTTTCTAAATGGGTTAACCAAGCTTTACGCGACTCTACACTTTGAGTATCTGCCATCCAAACGTGTGTTTTATCAAACACTTCAACGCCGCCAGTGATGGTTTTAGCCGACGGTATCCACAGGAAGGTATGCTTAGGGTGAGCATCCTCTAGCCCTTCAATCAGCACTGGTTCACCATCGATACTAAAGCGATTGGTTGTCACCACCTTTGGCAGCACTAATTGACTCGGCGCATTGTCCTTTAAAATCGGTCCCCAGTATGCCTGTTTGCCCTCCATCGAGGCTTTAATATCATCGACCGTAGTTTGAGTGGCGACGATTTCGACCTCGGGGAAGTTTTGTTTAATCACATCCAACCCAAAGTAAAAATCCGGATCGCTATGGCTGATATACACCAAGGTAAGCTTTTTACCGCTGGCTTTAATGGTATCCACTAAGGTTTGGGCATCATTTTTTTGAAATTGTGCATCGACCAGCATCATTTCATGTTCACCGCTGATAAAGCTTGAAGACACCGCAAAAATACTGTTTTCGTCCGGATTAAAATGGCTCACTTGCAAAGGTGCTGCCTGAGCAGTAGCCATTCCCGCCACCAGCATGGTTGCGGCTAACTGGGGTTTCAAAGAGGTTAATTTTAGAGCATTCAATAATGTCATTTCTGTTCTCACTTATTCATTCAAATAGGATTCGGTGATTTGCACTGCTGCAAAAGTGAGCTTAGTTTAGGTTGCAAAAAACGTTAGATAAACACGGATAATTGCGCTTATTTGTTGCATAATTCGGATGAATCAACGTTTGAAACTGATTATTTAGTGCAAGGCAATCAACACAAGGGGCGGATAAACCATGGATAGACTCGAAGCGGCAAAGGTATTTGTGACTATCGTTGAGCGGGGCAGCATGATTGGCGCCGCCGAAGCGTTGGATATGTCTCGCTCTATGGTAACCCGCTATTTAAGTGAGATGGAAGAATGGTCAGGCGCACGCTTACTGCACCGTTCGACAAGACGTTTGAGTCTAACCAGTGCGGGCGAGCAAGTGCTCGATTATTGCCAGCGCTTGCTTGAATTAGCGCAGGAAGTCCCCGCGGTCAGTCATGTACAAAGCGCCCAACCGCGAGGATTGCTGCGGATCAGTTGCTCACAATTTATGGCCCATTTACTCCTTCCCACGGTCGTGCGTCCTTACTTAGCCCAATATCCGCAGGCGAGTGTGAACTTTCATGTTAGCAGCCAAACCGTTGATTTAGTTGCTGAACGTATTGATCTTGCCATACGTATCACTAATGAGCTCGATCCTAGTCTAATCGCCAGACGTTTAGGGGAATGTGAGTCCGTGGTCTGCGCCGCACCGCGTTATCTTGCCACCCATTCACTTATTAGCCATCCCGAGGATTTAACTCGGCATAACTGTTTAACCTATTCCTACTTTGGCGATGTGATGTGGCGGTTTACCCAAATTATTCATCCTGATGGTATCGAGGCGGGGCAGCTTTTTAATATTCCCGTAAGAGGTAACTTAAGTGCCAATGATTCTATGGTGGTACTAAACGCCACCTTGGCCGGCGAGGGGATTGCTATGCAGCCCCTGTGGGCGGTTAAACCGCATCTCGACTCGGGGGCATTAGTGCCACTGCTGCGGGAATTTAAACCTCAATCCTTGGGCGTATATGGGGTGTATCAATCCCGTAAACATATGCAGCCCGCCTTAAGAGTGATGATGGATATGCTGGTGGCCTACTTTGCTAGCATGAACCAGCATGAATATAGTGCCAGCCTGAAATAACGGAAAATCCTCACCCTAAATTCAATGCAATAAAAAGGAGCTTAACCCTTTCGAGTTAACCTCCTCAGATACACGCTTGCCTAGATTCTAGATTCTAGATTCTAGATTCTCGATCTATTTCGTCATGCGCTTGTATTTCAGGCGGTGTGGTTCAACCACATCGGCGCCATAGGTGTTCTTCAACCACGCTGAGTATTCGGTGTAGTTACCTTCGTAGAAGTTAACTTGGCCTTCGTCGCGGTAGTCCAGAATATGAGTCGCGATACGGTCTAAGAACCAACGGTCATGCGAGATCACCATAGCGCAACCAGGGAATTCGAGGATCGCTTCTTCCAGTGCGCGCAGGGTTTCAACGTCTAAGTCGTTGGTCGGTTCGTCGAGGAGCAGTACGTTACCGCCAGCCTGCAACAGTTTAGCTAAGTGAACACGGTTGCGCTCACCGCCCGATAGAGTACCGATAATCTTTTGCTGATCTGCACCACGGAAGTTAAAGCGGCCCACATAGGCGCGACTTGGAATTTCCATGTTGTTGATGCGCATGATGTCTTGACCACCAGAGATTTCTTGCCAAATGGTGTTTTTGTCATTCATCGAATCGCGGAACTGTTCAACCGACGCAAGTTGCACGGTTTCACCTATCTCAATGGTGCCGCTATCGGGTTGCTCGCTGCCTGACAGCATGCGGAACAGGGTCGATTTACCTGCACCGTTGGCACCGATAATACCGACGATCGCGCCCTTAGGAATCGAGAACGACAGGTTATCGATCAGCACGCGGTCACCGTAGGATTTGGTTAAGTTTTTAACCTCAATCACTTTGTCACCTAAACGTGGTCCGGGCGGAATAAACAGCTCGTTGGTTTCGTTACGTTTTTGGTAATCAGTGGTGTTCAGCTCTTCGAAGCGCGCCATACGGGCTTTGCCCTTAGACTGACGGCCTTTCGCGCCTTGGCGAACCCATTCTAATTCTTTCGCAATGGTCTTTTGACGCGCGCTTTCTGCGGCAGATTCCTGCTTCAAGCGAGCATCCTTTTGCTCCAGCCAAGAAGAGTAGTTACCTTCCCATGGGATACCCTCACCACGGTCAAGTTCTAAAATCCAGCCCGCAGCATTGTCGAGGAAGTAACGGTCGTGGGTAATCGCCACAACGGTGCCCGTGTATTCCTGCAGGAAGTGTTCGAGCCACGCGACGGATTCAGCGTCCAAGTGGTTGGTCGGTTCGTCGAGTAGCAGCATTTCTGGTTTTTCCAGCAGCAGACGACAAATTGCTACACGGCGGCGCTCACCACCCGATAAGACTTCAATCTTTTCATCCCAATCAGGCAGACGTAGCGCGTTCGCCGCGCGCTCAAGGATGTTGTCTAGATTGTGAGCGTCCTGCGCCTGAATAATCGCTTCAAGTTCGCCTTGCTCTTTGGCAAGCGCGTCGAAGTCCGCATCGGGTTCTGCATAAGCGGCATAGACTTTGTCTAAGCGTTTGAGGGCATTTTTTGCTTCAGAAACCGCTTCTTCAATCGCTTCACGCACGGTTTGCGTTGGGTCGAGTTTGGGTTCCTGTGGCAGGTAACCAATCTTCAGCCCTGGCATTGGGCGCGCTTCACCCTCAATCTCGGTATCGATACCGGCCATAATGCGCAGTAGGGTGGATTTACCTGAACCGTTAAGACCTAACACACCGATCTTGGCGCCGGGGAAAAAGCTTAAGGAAATGTCTTTAAGGATCTGCTTCTTAGGCGGAACAACCTTGCCCACCCGCAACATGCTGTAAACAAACTGAGCCATTTTTCTGCATCTATAAGTGACTAATGATGCGGCTAATTCTACTCGATTGCGCGCCGAACTCAACTCGGCATTGAGGCGCATTCAAGCTAAAACTGTAGGATTTTCATGTTTCAGAGACTGGGATTGTCGGCTCGTTACGAGTAGAATACCGCGCAACCCTACCTACAAGAATTGGCAGCTGGAGTAAGCAATGCTGAAAAAAGATATGAATATCGCAGATTATGATCCGGAACTGTTTAACGCGATTCAGAACGAAACTCTGCGTCAAGAAGAGCATATTGAGCTGATTGCTTCTGAAAACTACACCAGTCCACGCGTGATGGAAGCGCAAGGTTCACAACTAACCAATAAGTACGCCGAAGGCTATCCAGGCAAGCGTTACTACGGCGGTTGTGAGTATGTGGACGTAGTTGAAACCTTAGCGATTGAGCGTGCAAAACAACTGTTTGGCGCGACTTACGCAAACGTACAACCTCACTCAGGTTCTCAAGCAAACAGCGCCGTTTACATGGCATTGTTAAAACCAGGCGATACCGTTTTAGGTATGAACCTCGCTCACGGTGGTCACTTGACCCACGGTTCACCTGTTAACTTCTCCGGTAGACTGTACAACATCATTCCTTACGGCATCGATGAATCAGGCAAAATTGACTACGACGAAATGGAACGTCTGGCGGTTGAACATAAGCCTAAGATGATGATCGGTGGTTTCTCTGCTTATTCAGGTATCGTTGACTGGGCAAGAATGCGCGAAATCGCAGACAAAATCGGTGCTTATCTGTTTGTCGACATGGCACACGTTGCGGGTCTTATCGCCGCTGGTGTGTATCCAAACCCAGTGCCACACGCGCACGTTGTGACCTCAACCACTCACAAGACCTTAGCCGGTCCTCGTGGCGGTATCATTCTGTCTGCTGCCGATGATGAAGAGTTATACAAAAAGCTGAACTCTGCGGTATTCCCAGGCGGTCAAGGCGGTCCTTTGATGCATGTTATCGCGGGTAAAGCGGTAGCCTTCAAAGAAGCTTTAGAGCCAGAGTTCAAAGCTTACCAACAACAAGTGGTTAAGAACGCTAAAGCTATGGTTGAAGTGTTCTTAGAGCGCGGTTACAAAATCGTTTCTGGCGGTACTGACAACCACTTAATGCTGGTGGACTTAATCGGTCGCGACCTGACGGGTAAAGAAGCCGATGCCGCTTTAGGTAGCGCGAACATCACAGTAAACAAAAACTCTGTGCCTAACGATCCACGTTCTCCATTCGTGACCTCTGGTGTGCGTATCGGTACGCCTGCGATCACTCGCCGTGGCTTTAAAGAAGCTGAAGCGAAAGAGTTAACCGGTTGGATCTGTGACATCCTCGACGATGCCCACAATCCAGCGGTCATCGAGCGCGTAAAAGGCCAAGTATTGGCTCTGTGCGCTCGTTTCCCTGTTTACGGTTAATTCGTTAATTTATCCGAATATATCGGCTAAGTTCACAACAGCTTAGGTCGTTAAGCTTAGGTGGTTAACCTCAGCCGATAAATAGGATAAAATCCCATGGCCGCATTAAGCGGCCATTTTTATTGCTAAAATCGTAGACTTAAACCCGCTCGGTTTAAGCAAGATACAGCGAAAGCCATAGGCTTTATTCCATTCACGGCAGGAGGCTCAATGCATTGTCCATTTTGCAGCGCGACAGATACTAAGGTGATCGATTCCCGATTAGTGGCGGAAGGCCATCAAGTGCGTCGTCGCCGAGAATGCACCGAATGCCACGAACGATTTACCACTTTCGAAGGGGCCGAATTAGTGATGCCACGGGTGATTAAACGTGATGGCACGCGTCAACCCTTTGATGAAGAAAAGCTGCAAGCAGGTATGTTACGCGCGGTCGAAAAGCGCCCCGTGTCCATGGATGAAATCGAGCAGGCCTTAAGTAAAATCAAGTCAACGCTGCGGGCGACTGGCGAGCGTGAAGTGCCATCCGAGATGATAGGCAACTTGATGATGGAACAGTTAATGAGCCTAGACAAGGTTGCCTATATTCGTTTTGCCTCGGTTTATCGCGCCTTTGAAGACGTCTCCGAATTTGGTGAGGCGATTGCGAAACTGCAAAAGTAACGTGGGTTATCTTAGGTTAGTGCTTAGGTTAGTGCCTCGTTTTGCGCCGCATTCGGCACGCTTCCTCAAGATTTCATAGGGTTTATATGAATTGGTCAGAACGCGATAACCAGATGATGAGCCGCGCTATACAACTGGCTCGCAAAGGATTTTATACCACTCGCCCCAATCCCAGTGTAGGCTGCGTTATCGTAAAAGATAATCAGATTGTCGGTGAAGGTTATCATCAAAAAGCTGGCGAGCCCCACGCCGAGGTGCATGCACTGCGCATGGCTGGCGAGCTTGCCCGTGGCGCGACGGCTTATGTCACCTTAGAACCTTGTAGCCATTATGGCCGCACACCGCCGTGCGCCTTAGCGCTGATCAATATCGGTGTTAAACGAGTGGTGGTGGCGGTGGAAGATCCCAATCCTCAGGTCGGTGGCCGCGGTATTCAAATGCTGCGCGATGCGGGTATTGAAGTGGATGTGGGATTACATCGCGATGAGGCCTATGCCTTAAATCTTGGTTTTATGAAGCGTATGGAATTGGGGCTGCCTTGGGTGACGGTCAAACTGGCCGCGAGTCTTGATGGTAAAACTGCGTTATCAAACGGGGTGTCCAAATGGATCACTGGCCCTGAAGCGCGCCGCGATGTGCAGCGTTTACGTTTACGCGCCTGCGCCATAGTGACTGGGATTGAAACCGTATTGGCCGATGATCCTTCGCTCAATGTGAGATACTCAGAGCTTGGTAGTCTTACCTCGCAATTGAGTGAAGCGCAGGTTTTACAACCGCTGCGAGTAGTTTTAGACAGTCGCGCCCGTATGCCGATTACGGCAGCCTTGTTTACAATTGAATCACCGATTTTATTAGTCTCGACAGTGAGCTATTCGTCAGACTTTATGGCGCAATTACCCGCCCATGTGACTTGTCTCCAATTACCAGCCATTGAGAGTCGAATCTCATTGCCTGCACTATTAAGCTATTTAGGCAAAAGCTATAATCAGGTGCTTATCGAAGCGGGCGCGACCTTAGCTGGCGCCTTTATTCGCTCAGGATTAGCCGATGAATTAGTGCTATATCAAGCGATGAAAATCCTTGGCGCACAAGGGCGTAATCTACTCGAATTACCCGATTATCAAATGATGGCCGATATTCCGATCCTCAAACTGGTCGATGAGCGTAAAGTGGGCGCGGATACGCGTTTTACCTTGAGGCTCACGTCCAATCCATCTTTAGCGAATAAGTGAGTTAACCATGTTTACTGGGATTATTGAGGCCGTTGGCACGCTGCGAAAGCTTGAACGCAAAGGCGATGATATTCGTTTGACGGTCGCCAGTGGCAAACTGGATTTAAGCGATGTGCGTTTAGGCGACAGTATCGCCACCAACGGTGTGTGTTTGACTGTGGTGCAACAATTAGCCGATGGCTATGTGGCTGATGTCTCAGCAGAAACCGTCAGCCTTACAGGCTTTGCCAACTATAAAGTGGGCACTAAGGTCAATCTTGAAAAGGCCGTCACCCCAACCACACGTTTAGGCGGCCATATGGTCAGCGGCCATGTGGATGGCATTGCCACCGTAGAGCAGCGTCTTGCTCGTGGTCAAGCAATCGAATTTTGGTTAGCGGCGCCTACTGAGCTTGCTCGCTATATTGCCCATAAAGGTTCTATCACCATCGATGGTGTGAGCCTCACGGTAAACGAAGTCGATGGCCATCGTTTCCGATTAACCATAGTGCCCCATACCGCGGGTGAAACCACGTTGGTGGATTTGAAAGCCGGCGATAAGGTGAATATTGAAGTGGATTTAATCGCCCGCTATTTAGAGCGTTTAATGCGCTTTGATACTAAAGAAACCCAAGGCGGTGGGGTGACCATGGAAATGTTAGCCCGTGCTGGCTTTGTGCGTTAGGGCACTGGCACTTAGCTCACTTAGGTATAGAATTTCATAACAACAGTAAAATCATAAAGGTCCTACAATGGCGCTGCACAGTATAGAAGAGATCATCGAGGATATTCGTCAAGGCAAAATGGTTATTTTGATGGATGACGAAGACAGAGAAAACGAAGGCGACCTGATTATGGCGGCAGAGTTGGTGACGCCAGAAGCGATTAACTTTATGGCGAAATACGGTCGTGGACTCATCTGCCAAACCATGACTAAAGCTCGTTGCCAGCAGCTAAATCTGCCCTTGATGGTAACCAATAACAATGCGCAGTTCTCGACCAACTTTACGGTATCGATTGAAGCTGCCGAAGGCGTAACCACCGGGATTTCGGCCCATGATCGCGCCGTAACGGTAAAAGCGGCCGTGGCTAAAGATGCCAAGGCATCGGATTTAGTCCAGCCTGGGCATATCTTCCCATTAATGGCGCAGGACGGCGGCGTGTTAACCCGCGCTGGCCACACAGAAGCAGGTTGTGATTTAGCCCGCTTAGCGGGGCTTGAGCCGTCGGGCGTGATTGTTGAGATCCTCAATGAAGACGGCACTATGGCCCGTCGTCCTGATTTAGAGATTTTCTCTGAAAAACACGGCGTTAAAATCGGCACTATTGCGGCGCTGATTGAATACCGTAACACCAAAGAAACGACCGTTGTGCGTGAAGCAAAATGCAAACTGCCAACCCGTTTTGGTGAGTTCGATATGGTGACCTTTAGGGATACTATCGACAACCAATTGCACTTTGCCTTAGTGAAGGGCGAGGTGAAACCTGACTGTTTAGTGCGGGTGCATTTACAGAATACGTTTAACGATCTACTCCATTCTGAGCGCGATCAGCAACGCAGCTGGCCGCTCGAAAAAGCGATGGCGCGGATTTCTGCCGAAGGTGGTGTGTTAGTATTGCTTGGCAATCAAGAACATCCCAGTGAAATCCTCGCTAAAGTCAAAGCCTTTGAGGCGGAAGATCAAGGTCAGACGCCCGTGTCAGCCAAATGGCAAGGTACTTCACGCCGTGTCGGTGTAGGTTCACAAATTCTGGCCAGTTTAGGCGTGACCAAAATGCGACTCTTAAGCTCGCCTAAGCGTTACCATTCACTCTCAGGCTTTGGCCTAGAAGTGACAGAGTACGTAGCTGAGTAACAGGCTAAGCTTTTAATAGGTTCCACTAAGGTAAAATTCACCATTTCTATCATTTGCATAAGGCCGTGGGCAATTGACTGTGGTATCATGTCGCCACTTTTCGCCCCGAGCCGGGTGCTTTAGCTAAATTAGGTAAGAAAATGAACGTAGTTCAAGGTAATATCGAAGCGAAGAATGCCAAAGTTGCGATTGTAATTTCGCGTTTTAATAGCTTTTTAGTAGAAAGCCTGCTTGAAGGTGCACTTGACACGCTGAAACGTTTTGGCCAAGTCAGTGATGAAAACATCACTGTCGTCCGTGTACCTGGTGCGGTTGAGTTACCGCTGGCGGCACGTCGTGTTGCTGCAAGTGGTAAGTTTGACGGCATTATTGCACTTGGTGCCGTAATCCGTGGTGGTACCCCTCACTTTGATTTTGTTGCAGGCGAATGTAACAAAGGTCTAGCTCAAATTGCATTAGAGTTCGATCTGCCGGTTGCTTTCGGTGTATTGACTACAGATACCATTGAACAAGCTATTGAGCGTTCAGGTACTAAAGCGGGTAACAAGGGCGGCGAAGCTGCGCTAAGCTTGCTTGAAATGGTCAACGTTCTGCAGCAGCTTGAACAACAGTTGTAATAGTAGGAAAAATAATGAAGCCTTCTGAGCGCCGCAAGGCCCGCCGTTTAGCCGTTCAAGCCATTTATTCATGGCAACTAAGCGGGAATAATATTGCCGATGTCGAGCATGAGTTTTTAACTGAACAGAGTCTCGATGGTGTAGACGTAGCTTATTTTCGTGAGCTATTTGCAGGCGTAGCAACTAAGAAAACCCAATTGGATGAGTTGATCATTCCACACTTAGATCGCCCCATTGATGAGGTGTCTCCAGTGGAGAAAGCCATAGTACGCCTAGCGGCCTATGAGCTGACTTTCCGTAAAGATGTGCCATTTAAAGTTGCCATTAACGAGGCGATTGAATTGGCTAAAGCTTTCGGTGCGGATGAAAGCCATAAGTTTGTTAATGGATTACTCGACAAACTGGTTGCACGTAAGTAATAAGGACAAACGGTATCTTAGGATACCGTTTTTCATTGCTAACAAAGGTGGCCGATGTGAGTCGCGCCAAACTGTACAGTGAAAGAATTCCAGCTTATTGAATGTTATTTCAATCACCGCGGCCCAGCACGCCGTGATGTCAAATTGAGTATTGGCGACGATTGCGCCCTTGTGCAGCCCGCCGAAAACAAGTCGATCGCCATTTCCTGCGATACCTTAGTCGAAAATGTTCACTTCTTCCCCGATATTCCACCTCAAGCCTTAGGTTACAAAGCCTTAGCGGTTAATCTTTCTGATTTAGCGGCAATGGGGGCCGAGCCTGCGTGGATGACGCTTGCACTCACTTTGCCAGAGGTTAACGAGACCTGGCTGAGTGGTTTTAGTGAAGGCCTGTTTGAAGCGGCAGAATATTATGGCATCGCCTTAATAGGTGGTGACACAACTCGCGGACCTAGGGCGATTAATATCACAGTGCACGGGCAAGTCCCTCATGGCAAAGCCTTGACCCGTCATGGCGCTAAGGCCGGTGACTGGATTTATGTAACGGGTACGCTTGGTGATTCTGCGTTAGGGCTGGACTTGATCCGCGGCGTGCAACATGCGCGAGCGGAGCATAAAGAGTTTTTGATTAATCGCCATTATCGACCCACTCCTCGAGTATTGGCTGGGCAATCATTGCGCTCTTTGGCATCCAGTGCCATCGATTTATCCGATGGTTTTATCTCGGATATTGGGCATATCCTCAAGGCATCAAAGGTTGGCGCTGTAGTCGATGTGGGGTCGATTCCTTTGTCGCGCGCGATGCAAGATACCGTGAGCGAAGAACATGCATTAGGCTATGCGCTGACGGGGGGCGAGGATTATGAACTGCTCTTTACCGTGCCTGAGGCACAAAAAGGTGCGTTAGAAACCGCCCTCAGCCATGCTGGTACTAAGTTTGTCCGTGTTGGGCAAATCTGTGCGGGCAGTAAGCTTAAGTTGCAACTTAATGGTGAGCTATTTACGCCACCGTACCACGGTTTTGAGCATTTTTAATGAAGTTGTTATCCGAAGATCAGGCGCTGTCGCGCCTGTCCCTTAAAAATCCTATTCATTTTTTAGCCCTCGGTTTTGGCAGTGGTTTAGCGGCTAAGGCTCCAGGTACTTTTGGTACCTTGGCGGCAGTCCCGCTCTATTTATTATTGGCCCAGTTGCCCTTGAGTTGGTATTTAGCCGTGACCTTAGTGTGCGTACTCGCGGGGATTTATATCTGCGATAAGGCCGCTAAGGACATGGGCGTACATGACCATGGCGCGATTGTATGGGATGAAGTTGCAGGTTTATTGATCACTATGATTGCCGCCCCTGCTGGTATTCTGTGGCTTGCTGTCGGTTTTGTGCTGTTTCGGCTATTCGATATCCTAAAACCTTGGCCGATACGTTGGCTCGACGCCAAAGTTGAAGGTGGTTTCGGCATTATGATAGACGATGTATTAGCAGGATTTTTTGCACTTATTTGTCTGCAAGTGATTGTCTTTATTAGCCAATAATATCTTTAGTTAACCCAAACTAAAGTTCGTTACCCTATAAATGCCAATGCCTTATCTGCTGTAGATAAGGCATTGGCTATCAAGCTTTATTTTCGTTGCGGTGGCTTACTGTATTTTTACTGTAATAGTTCTCGTGCATTGGCGAGAGTGTTAGAAGTAATTGTATCGCCACCAAGAAGTCTGGCTAATTCTTGGATACGTTGCTCCCTATCCAAAGGCATCATAGTGGTTTCTGTACTGCCCGCCTTGTTGAATTTATTCACAAACATATGTTGATGGCCATTACCAGCAACTTGAGGTAAATGGGTTACACAAAGTACTTGAGTCGATTCTCCTAGACTACGCAGCATTCTGCCAACCACAGCAGCGGTCGGGCCTGAAATTCCGACATCGACTTCGTCGAAAATCAGGGTAGGAGTGGCAACCTTTTTCGCGGTAATAACTTGGATGCCTAAACCGATACGCGACAATTCACCGCCTGAGGCAACCCTTGAAATCGGTTGTAAAGGCTGGCCAGGGTTGGTTGTGACCATAAACTCTATATTATCGCTGCCATTTACCGACATAATCTCGGGATTAAAATTCACTTCAATGGTGAACTTACCCTTGGGCATGTTGAGTTCGTGGATAGATTGAGTCACTAACTTATCCAGTTCTTTCGCATAACGGGCGCGGCTCTGGCTCAGTTTTTGTGCGTTCGCTAAGTAAGCGGTTTTACTCGCTTCAACTTGGAGTTGGATTTCCTCTAACTTAGTTTCATCGTCATCGAGGGTTGTGAGTTCCGCTTTGAGCGCCAAATGATGTTCGGCTAATTTGTCAGGGCTAACATGATGCTTACGGGCCAGTTGCATAGCCTTTGAGAGTCGTTCCTCTAAATAGGCAAAATGCGCGGGATCGAGTTCGAGTTTACTCAGGTAATGCTGTAATTCTCCCGCGCTCTCTTGTACTTGAATGAGGGCCTCATTCAACATAGTACTGACATTGGTTAATGCGGGATCATAGCTTTGCAAATTTTCAGCAAGGCTTACAGCCTTGTTAAGCAGTGACTCAATATTGCTCTCTTCGCCATCTGTGAGTAAATATAGGCTGGCTTGGCAGCTATCCACCAGTTCAGTGCCATTGGCGAGGCGTTTATGCTCTTGCTCAATGTCCTCAAAT
The DNA here is from genome assembly GCF_012843185.1 of Shewanella sp. DNRA4. Lineage (NCBI taxonomy): Bacteria > Pseudomonadati > Pseudomonadota > Gammaproteobacteria > Alteromonadales > Shewanellaceae > Shewanella > Shewanella sp. DNRA4. The sequence goes on along the minus strand of NZ_JABAIP010000011.1, from coordinate 86,043 downwards.
TCACCGACCTTGAGGTCGAATTCATCTAGCTCTTCAACTTGATATTGCACCAGCTGTTTTCGGGCAATACGTTCATGCTGCGAAGCTTCTAATTGTTTGAGTTCGGCTTCGATTTGTTTGCAGCGTTGATAGCTTGCTGCCACTGTGTCTATCAGTAGTCTGTGATTGGCGTAGCTGTCGAGCAAGGTGAGTTGATGCTCACTCTTTAGCATAGCGTGGTGGGCGTGCTGACCATGGATACCGACCAGCAATTGCCCGAGTAATTTCAGTTGAGTTAACGGCACAGGATTGCCATTAATGTAGGCGCGTGAGCGGCCATCACTGCCAATAGTTCGACGTAGAATACATTCATCATCGAGTTCGAGATCGTTATCTTCGAGCCAACGTTTGGCAAGTGGAACATCGTGTAGTGAAAATCGAGCACTGACTTCGGTTTTACTTGCACCAGGGCGAACACTACTGGCATCGGCACGATTACCTAGGCACAAACCTAAGGCGTCGATGGCGATGGATTTACCTGCGCCAGTTTCACCAGTAATGCTGGTCATACCGGGACGAAAATCCAGTTCGAGAAAACGGACGATAGCGAAATTATTGATGCTGAGTTGGCAAAGCATAATGAGTTCCTGTCGAAAAACTTACCAAATCACTGTATTGATAAACAGTATATACTGATTTTATATACAGTAAAGTGGCTTTGGGTAAATATTCGACACATTGCAATAAGCTAGAGTTTAATCGCTTGTTTATGAATAGGTTTTAACAAGTTGCTCTAAAATAGGTAAGCTAAAAAAAGTCACTATAGTGCCAAATAATATCCCCTGCGCACTGGTTGAGGCTTGGGTGTTATAGCGCTGAGCAAGTAAATAGACGCTGGCCGCCGTAGGTAAGGCACTGAGGATTACACCCATCACTAAGTAATCTCCATTAACGCCAACGCTTTTAAGCATGAAGAAAACCAATGCGGGTTGTAGGATTAATTTAAAGAGGTTGATAAGGCTAAGTTCGATAAGATTCGTCAGGCTAAATACCTTGCTATCTTTTTGGTAGCGCATGGCTTTGGCTAATACCATGCCAACGGCAAATAAAGCGCAGGGGCTTGAGGTATTGCCAATTTGTTGGATCATCATCGCTACGCCAGAGGGCAGTGTTATCCCCAATGCCGAAATTGCAATGCCGATAAAGCAGCCGATAACGATGGGATTTTTAACCACAGCTAAACACATGATCACTACGGCGTGGTGTTGTCTGTGGGTATTTGTCGTAAGCTCCAGCGAGACCAAGGCCACGGCAAACATAAGCACGGACAATAAACTGGCTATGGCGGCGGCAACTAGGGCGCTTTGTTGTTCAGGAAATATAATCACCAGCAGCGGAATTCCAATAAATGCGGTATTGCCAAAGGTGGCATTTAAGGCGCGCACGGCGGCAATTGCATGCTGTTTGGGATTGAAAAGTAAGGATATACCAACACAAATCAGATAAATCATCAGCATGGCGGCGCTATAGCCTGCAATAAATCCCCATTGCAGAATTTCTTCAATCGGTTGCTGGGCCAGTGCAATCAGGAGAATGGCAGGAAACGCAATATAGTAGACATATTGATTGAGCACTTGGTCGGTTTCTACTGGGAGAAAACGCAGTTTTTGTACAAGTGTGCCGAGCAGCATGATCCCGAAGACGGCAAACAGAGGGGTTAAAATGGTCATATCCCTCACTCATCCTTTTGTGTTTTTGCTTTCCCGCAAGAAGACGTTGTGGGTGCGCTAGCAGGGAATAATACCTAGGGTAATTGACGATAATCGGTGTTAGCGCAGTAAACTTATTGGCAAAATAGCATAGGATTAACCTTGGAAGCTATTGCGCTATGGTCGTAGAAATGAATAATTCTACGTTTAAAACACAATGAGTTAGTGCCTTATACCTGTGAGCGGCACTCACGCTAAACGATGGGATTGAACATGGCTGATGATGTTGGCGCTGAGCTGCAGTTAATTTATCTGTTTGTGCATTTGGTGAATGCGGGCAGTTTTTCTCAAGCCGCGAAAGTGCTCGATATGCCTATCGCCACCGTGAGCCGTAAGCTGGCCAAGCTTGAAGAAAAACTCGATAAGCAATTGTTTATGCGAAGTACCCGCAAGCTGCGATTAACCGAGGAAGGTTTAGCGTTATTTCAGCGATATCAGAGTGCGATTGCACAGTTCGATGAGCTCAGTGGCATTGGCAGCGATAAACCTGAAGGCACATTGCGGATAGCTGCGCCAATCTCAATTATTTCAATTATCTTTATTCACGCATTAAACGAGTTTGGCCGTTTATATCCCGATATTCGTTTACACATTTCCCAAAGCAATGAGTTAGTGGATTTAATTGATAAAGGGATTGATGTCGCGATTGTCGGTGGTGCACAGCCTGATTCTTCTTGGGTGTCGAGTACTTTAGGTGAGCTTGATTATCGTTTGTTTGCGACGCCGGAATATTTAGCCCATGCCCCTGAATTGATCCATCCCGATGATCTTGAAAACCATCAGTTGATCAAAGTTTGGCCGCTGTTTAATTGGCATTTAAAGCATCCTAATGGCGAGTCTTTCTATTTTAATGGTCCAACAAAACTCACGCTCACGGATCTCCATGGCGCGATTCAGGCGACCTTAGATCATGGTGGTATTCTGTATGGGCCAGAATTATTTGTAAAACAACAGATTAAAGAAGGGCGTTTAAAAGTGCTCTTACCGGAATGGATTGGCGAACAACGTAGAATTTCGATTCTTTATCACCAACGTAGTCAGCAACCGCTGAAAGTGAAGGTGTTTATCGAGTTTATGCAATCCAAAGCGCCCGAACTTTTTTCAATGGCTTAAGATTAACGTTTACGGGGTTTTAAAGTATTTTGGCTCATGGAGTTTTGCGTTTGCTTAGCATCTTGCAGGCTCGCGCGGGTGGCGGGCACAATCCCAAGCTCACGGTAATAATTCACTAAACGGCGTAATTCAAATAGAGAACCAATACGGTTTTGCCCGCCTATGGTGAGTTTCCAGGTATCGGTAAGGCCTTCGCTATTGGTTAAAATAAAACCTTGATAAACAATTTTTTTCATATTGAATGGGTTATAGAGTTAACTCTATCCTCCGGTGATTCAAACCCGTCGCTGATGCTACCTAAGCAGTAAAAATGTTAGGTAACATCGCCGGATTTTCAAGGCAACTGAAGAGATAAACCCTAGACCTTAAACGGGTTTATTACGCGACGCTGATCCCGATATTCGATACACCCGCTTCGATGATCTCTTTGCGTAAACCTTTCACTAATTCGGCAGTAATCTTAGGGTTTTCTTCGATAATTTCCAGCAGGGTATTTTGCAGCGCGCGCTCTTCCTCCATCACTTCATGGGCGAAGACGTAGTCATCTAAGGCATCATCGGTTAACTCTACATCGCTGATAGTCTCAATATAGTTCGCCACAGTGCTTGAGGATAACTTGCTGATATTGGTTATATCTTCCTCAAGGTTGGTTTGAATCGCCCCAAGCAAAGTGGAAAGTGCAACCACGGCATCCATTGCTGGGTATACGCCATAGCTATCAAAATCGACAGGATCTGGGGTGTTATCTTCTAAGCGTTGCAGATGCACATCGATGTTGAATTTCAGCTTATTGTCGTACTGGGATTGCCAAAGAAGCTCGAGCACAGTGCTTAATACCGCAGGATCACCAAACTCACAAACCTCTGAAAACAGTTGATAGTTAGGCAACATTCGTTGGCAAAGGGCAATGGCAAAGAGTTTTTTCTGTGGTAGTTCTAGCGCTTTTAAACGCTTAAAGAAGCCCGTTTTTTTGGTCATCTGTTATTTCCGCTGATAGCTGTGATAGCACTTGTTTTGCCGCCGATTCTACCTTAGTTAGCTCATCAAGTAACTCTAGTATTTCCGGTTCGAGATCTTCGACACGGGCATCACGTTTCAATGCCGATTCAATCTCTTGGCATAATCGCTGTGTGGTCGGCACCCCGCAATAGCAACTGGCGCCATGAAGTTTATGGATAGTGCTGAGCATCGTGGTTTGATCGTTTTGACTCAGTGCCGTCTCTATCGCTGAGACCGTTTGAGGTAACGATTCCAATAACATGCGTAGCATATCTAATGCTAGGTCAGACTTATGGTTAGCTTGGGTTAAGCAAAGATCCCAGTTGAGGGTATGTAAATCAAAGTGAGTGAATTTGGGCCGAGTGATCCAGCGGTTTATCTCTGCTTTAAGTGCGGCTTCATCTATGGGTTTGGGCAAATAACCATCCATGCCACTACCTAAAATTAGCTCACGTTCCTCGGCAATTGCATGGGCGGTCACGGCAATAATCGGCGTATTTCGGTTCATCGACCCTTGGCGAATTTGCTTGGTGGCGCTGATACCATCGGTGCCCGGCATCTGAATATCCATAAAGATAAGGTCGAAGGTGCGGCTCTTGGCTTGTTTGACGGCTTCTTCACCGCTATTGACGGCGATAACGGTAGTGACTAGCTCGTTAAGCAGTGTATCAATCAGTTTTAAATTGGCGAAGTTATCGTCCACTGCTAATACGGTAAGCGATTGGCGCGCCGCTGGAACTGTAATACTTGCGGGCGGTAATAGGTCATACTCCATTGGTGGATAGAGCATATTACGCGCCAGTTGGTGCTCGCTTACTGGCAGAGACAATACCACGTCAGCATTGGGGCGAATAAACTGACTTAACATGTCTTGCTCTTGGCAGTCGAATAGCACGACTAAACAATCTGTTTTTGTCTTGGCTAGATTTAACGTACTCACTAATTGATTGGGATTGCTAAATCCATGGCAACTTAATAACACATAATCAAACGGATGCTCAGTCGTTGATAGGGTTGTCTGCAAACTAGGAATATGTTGATGATGAGTGACCTTAGTATCCCACTGTGTTAGTTGGCGACTAATCACTGAATGGGTGAGCACTCTGGGCTCATAAAAGAGCACGGTTTTATCTTTCAGTTTTTCAAGCGGTAGTGAATCACCAATTTGGAATTGACCAAGGCCCAAAGGCAGCGTAAACCAGAAGTTCGAGCCTTTATCCACTGACGAGGTAAAGCCAATTTGCCCGCCCATTTGGTTGACGAGGCGTTTGGTGATGACTAATCCAAGCCCTGTTCCGCCAAAGCGGCGGGAAATCGAGGAGTCCGCTTGACCAAAGGCTTGGAACAGGAAGTCTTGCTGACTTTCATCAATCCCAATCCCAGTATCGATAACATCACAGCGCAGCACCACTTGTTCATCAGTCTGCGCTTGTAATTCTAATCTAACCAGTACGCTGCCTGAGTCGGTAAACTTGATAGCATTGCCCACTAAATTATTGATAATTTGGCACACCCGCATGGCATCGCCGTTAACATTGTCGGGGACGTTGGGCGCAATATCGACGACCAATTCCAGCCCTTTGGCCTGCGCGCTACCGGAGATTAAAGTGATGGTTTCACCCAAGGTTTCCCTTAGGCCGAATGGCATGTTTTCTAACACCATTTTGCCGGCTTCAAGTTTCGAGAAGTCGAGGATATCGTTGATAATCGCCAGTAGATTAGTCGCGCTGCGCTCAATGGTATTAATGTAATCGACTTGGCTCGAGTGCAGCGGGGTTTTAACGAGTTGGCGCGCAAAACCAATCACACCATTAAGCGGTGTTCGCAGTTCATGGGACATATTCGCCAAAAACTCTGACTTAATGCGGCTAGCTTCTAACGCGCGTTTTTTGGCTAAATCGAGCTCGACGTTTTGGATCTCAATCTGTTCTAAGGTTTCCCGCAGATCCGATGTCGCCTGATCGATATTTTGCTGCATCTCATCGTGGTATTCCGATAACGATCCTGCCATGGCATTAATGCCGCGTTTTAGCAGATCCAGCTCGCCGATAAGATTGCCTTCGAGCCGCGCATCCAGTTTACCCTCACGGATTTTGGCGACCACCCGCACCATTTCGGTAATCGGCTGGGTGACGTTTTTAACCAGACGAAAGGTAAACAACAGGTTCAATTGCACCCCAATCAACACGATAATAAAGGCGGCCACGGCGGCTCTGTGTTGCTCTAGCAAGGCGCGTTCTTTATTGATAATGACCGAAATATAGCCGAGTAACTCGCCATTATCGGTTTGGATATCAAAATTTGCAGGCTCGCCACCCGTAGGCTGAGCGGTGGCAAAGATCGGTGTGCGTAGAATAAGGCTGTCGCCTACATGTTCAATTTCGGTTTTGTGAAGATTGGTTAGCGCCTCTTTGTAGCGCATGATCTCGAAATCTTTATGGTAGTGCGATGTAACAAAGAGTTGATTATGGATATCAAAAATCGCAATCGATTTAACCAGCGTGGATTTATTGAGTTGGGCTGCGGCAAGGAGTCTTTTCGTTGCTTCCCTATCATTACCGACCAGTCCCACTTCGCTGGCAATCGCTAAAGGCTCGATAATATTACTGCCCTGTTCAATCAGCGTATCTTCGAGTTCATAAAAGCGATTTATGGTAAAGTAGCTGCCCAGCAGAATACCGACTAAGATCGTCGGCGCAAGCGCAAGCACCAGAACCCAGGAACGTAAGCTGTATTTGGTCATGTTGTTGACAGGGTTCATAGCCGCAGCGCAGTTTCCTAAGTTCTAGGGACGATATAATTTTATAAGACTGCCAGAAAAAGGGCGGTCTTGACCAGTTTTTTATTGATTTAGAGGCCGAAATGGCACAATTTTTTAAAGCAAAACCAAATAGTTCCAAGCAATTGTCCGCGAAGCAATCCTTTAGCGTGCAACAGCTCGATCACCTTGGGGCAGGTATAGCACAACATCAGGGAAAAGTCGTATTTATCCCCGGGGCCTTGCCCAGTGAAACCGTGCAGGCGCAGCTGACCGAACAAAAGAAAAACTATGCCCGAGCCAAGCTGATTAAAATCGAGACGCCAAGCGCTGAGCGAGTCACGCCGTTATGTCCACACTACCAAAGCTGTGGTGGTTGTGATTTGCAGCATATGTCATTAACGGGGCAGCGTGAGCATAAGTCGGCGGCCTTGATTGATATTATGGCCAAATTTGCCGGCGCCGAAGGCAACTCAGTGCCCGCATTGACCGGCGAAGGCTGGCACTATCGCCGCCGCGCACGCCTTGCAACGTTATTTGATAAAAATACCAAGCAGTTGAGCTTAGGGTTTCGTGCATCGAGCAGCAACCAAGTGGTGCCTATTGATAGCTGTTTAGTCTTGGCTAAGCCCTTAGCTGATTTAATCACGCCCTTTGCTAAGTTACTTAATCAACTTGCGGCCAAATCGAGTCTTGGGCACTTAGAATTGATTGACGCCGACAATGGTCATTTTGCGGTAATTCGAATCACTAAATCCTTAAATGATAAGGACATGGCTAAGCTTGTGCAGTTTGCCGAGCAGCATCAAATCCATATTTGTTTGCAAGACAACAACGGCGAGTTCCATGGGGTGAATGGCACGCTGTTATTGCCCGTCTATCAGCTGCTCGATGATAAAGCCGATGCAACACCTGTGAGCTTAACCTTTACCCCTGGCAACTTTGTGCAAGTCAATGCGCAAATTAACAAGGCCATGGTGGCGCAGGCGTTAGACTGGTTAGCACCGCAGCCGGGTGAGCGCATTCTCGATCTCTTCTGTGGTATGGGGAACTTCAGTTTGCCTTTAGCTAAACTGGGCGCCGAAGTGATTGGGGTTGAAGGGGTGCCAGAAATGGTTAGCCAAGCCCGTGAAAACGCGGCGGCAAATGGCTTAAGCAATTTAACCTTTTACCATGGCGACTTAAGTGCCGATTTATCCTGCGAGCCTTGGATGGGCAAGATTGATAAATTGCTACTCGATCCTGCGCGCGCGGGTGCATTTGAGAGTTTGCAATGGCTTAAGAAAATGAAACCTCGCCGAGTGGTGTATGTGTCTTGTAATCCGGCGAGCTTAGCCCGCGACAGTGCGGTGTTGCTCGAACGTGGCTACAAGTTACAAAAGTTAGGCTTAATCGATATGTTCCCGCAGACACATCATATCGAAGCCATGGCGTTGTTTGAGCTTGCAAAATAAGTCTTGTATGTCGGGCAAGGTTTTCTCATTTGCCCGCGTTATTCGTGTGTAAAGTAAGCAAAGCGTTTGAATAACGTAAAAAATGTGAAGTTTCGTCTCGTTGGGTTTGACAAGTCCGTGCCAATGCTGAAGATAGGAGTGCCGAGGTGGTGCCACTTTTCTTTGAGCACGAATAAGGAAATAAATTAGATGGTCTCTGTTCGCGAAGCGCACTTTAATGATCCCGATTTTCATCTTGAAGAGTGGGTGGCTCGCTATGTTAGTCATGTCGATGAGGCGCAAACCTTACTCGCCCTGATTGAGCAGGTCGATGCTTTACCCGCTAAGAGTCCTGCCGCGAAAAGAGAACTGCTCGAACGTGCCCGCGAGATGATTGAAATCCTCGCGCCGCTGAATATGGACATCGAGACGCTGCAAGCGGCCATCCTGTTTGTGGTGTTTGATGCGGGCTTATTAGACGAAGAAGCGATCAAAGAAAAGTTTGGTGAGCCGCTGGCGCGTTTAGTTGCCAGCGTGGTGACCATGGATGCCATTGGCGCGTTAAAAATCAATCCCAATAGCCGCTCAACCGAGCCGCAAATCGACAATATCCGCCGCATGTTGCTGGCGATGGTCGAAGACGTGCGCGCCGTGGTGATAAAACTGGCCGAGCGTGTTTGTTTGCTGCGCGCCGTGAAAAATGCCGACGAAGAAACCCGCGTCTTGCTGGCCCGCGAAATTGCCGATATCTATGCGCCGCTCGCTAACCGTTTGGGGATTGGTCAGTTAAAGTGGGAATTAGAAGATATTTCCTTCCGTTATCTGCATCCAGATACCTACAAGGACATTGCCAAACAGCTTGATGGTAAGCGGTTAGACCGCGAAGTCTATATCGAAAAATTTGTTGAACAGTTGCAACAACGCCTCGATGAGGATCATATCCGCGCTAAGGTGTATGGTCGTCCAAAACATATCTACAGCATCTGGCGCAAGATGAAGGGCAAACACCTCAAGTTTGATGAGTTGTTTGACGTGCGCGCCGTGCGGATTGTCACAGAGCGTTTGCAGGACTGTTATGGCGCCTTAGGCGTAGTGCACACTCTTTGGCATCATATCCCGCGCGAGTTCGATGACTACGTGGCCAACCCTAAACCTAACGGTTATCAATCCATCCATACGGTTGTGGTGGGGCCTGAGGGTAAAACCGTTGAAATTCAAATTCGTACCCAAGATATGCATGAAGATGCAGAGCTGGGGGTTGCCGCGCACTGGAAATACAAAGAGGGTAATCACTCCGGTAAGCAAAGCGGCTACGAAGAAAAAATCAATTGGCTGCGTAAAATTCTGCAATGGCAGGAGGACGTGGTTGAAAGCGGCAACTTGGTCGAAGAAGTCCGCAGCCAAGTGTTTGAAGACCGAGTCTATGTGTTTACCCCAAGCGGTGAAGTGGTTGACTTGCCACTTGGCTCAACCGTGCTCGACTTTGCCTATTATATTCACTCGCAGGTCGGCCATAAGTGTATCGGTGCTAAGGTCGATGGCCGCATTGTGCCGTTTACTTATCAGGTTGAAACGGGTGAGCGTATCGAGATCATTACCTCGAAGCACCCTAATCCTAAGCGCGATTGGCTCAATCCAAACTTAGGTTATATCCGCACATCGCGGGCGCGCTCGAAAATTCAGCATTGGTTTAAGCAGCAAGACCGCGATAAAAACATTATCGCCGGTAAAGAAATGCTCGAAGCCGAGCTGGCGCGTGTGAGCCTTAAAATCAAAGATGCAGCCATCGCCGTTGAACGTTTTAATATGGCAAGTATGGACGACTTGCTTGCGGCAATCGGTGGCGGTGATGTGCGTTTACATCAGGTTGTTAACCATATCCAGAGTAAGTTGCGCCTCGATGAGGCGAGCGAAGAAGATGCGGTTGAAGAATTAGTTAAGAAGAGCCAACCTAAATCTGGCACTAATAGCCGTGGGCAGGTGGAAGTGAATGGCGTGGGTAACTTACTCAGTCATATCGCCCGTTGCTGCCAGCCCGTGCCAGGGGATGAGATTTTAGGCTTTATCACCAAAGGGCGCGGTATTTCGGTGCATCGCTCCGACTGTGAGCAGGTGAAAGAGTTGATGCGCGTTCACCCAGAGCGTGGCGTCGATGTAGTTTGGGGCGAGAACTATTCAGGCGGTTATCGCATGCGCCTGCGCGTCTTGGCACATGATCGCAGCGGCTTATTGCGGGATCTCACCTCAGTACTCGCCGCCGAAAAGTCCAATGTACTCGCCATGAGCTCGTCATCGGATATTAAGAATCAGACGGCAGCCATTGAGCTGGAATTAGAACTTTATAATCTCGATGGCTTATCGCGGGTGTTATCTAAGCTCTCCCAAGTCGATAGCGTGATAGAAGCGCGCAGATTGTAATTCTCGACTCCATTGGTTATCGGTTGTAAAAGGCGGTAGGGCATAAAGCGCTACCGCTTTTTTGTATTTGGGAGTTTGTAGGGTAAAAACGTTAAAATAGGAGTGCTAATACCTATACGGCTAAATCACTTATTTGGTCAATTGAAAGCTGCGGAAGATTGATGGGGGAGCCATGGCACTTGCTCCCCGACGCGCAGCAAGTCCGTCCTTGGATGCTCGACCGCCCCGTCTGATGTGAATGGATTCACGAATGCCGCGCTGGCATGGATAATGGAATGGACCCATCCACTTTTAATCGGCCTCGCAATGGGCCACGATGTAGTCGCTAAAACTCATCAGAAAGAGGACGGGTCCACCTATGAAGATTACTACAATCGGTTTAGATATCGCAAAGTCTGTTTTTCATTCTGTTGGCGTCGATAAATCAGGTAAGTTAATTAAAAAGAAAATGCTTAGACGCAAAGACTTGCTGCCCTTTGTCGCTCAAATTGAGCCTTGTCTGATTGTGATGGAAGCCTGCAGTGGCGCAAATTACTGGGCCAGAGAATTTGAGCTGTTGGGCCACAGCGTCAAGTTAATTGCTCCTCAATTTGTCGTGCCTTTTCGGCAAGGTAACAAAAATGATTACAACGATGCGCTAGCCATTGCCGAAGCTGCGCAGCGGCCCAACATGCGGTTTGTAAAACCCAAAAGCGTCGAGCAGCAAGATGTGCAACTGCTCCACCGTATGCGCGAACGATTAACTAAGCAATCAACAGCCTTAATCAACCAAGTGCGAGGCATGTTAGCAGAATACGGCATCGTGATAGCCAAAAGTAAATCGGCTTTTAAAGTACAGTTCCCTGAGATTTTAACTAACGAAACCAATGCGCTGACTACCAAAGGTCGGACGATTTTTTATCAGTTATATGAAGAGTTTACAGATATAGAAAGACGGCTTAAGGATTGTGATACCCAAGTACTCACTGAAACGAAAAACAATGTGATTTGCCAGCGTTTAGAGACTATCCCAGGTATTGGTCCAGTCACCGCTACGGCCTTTTATGCGGCTGCTGGAGAGGGTAAAGACTTCAGTAATGGTAGACACTTTTCAGCTTGGTGTGGCTTGGTCCCCAAGCAACACAGCAGCGGAGGTAAAGATAACCTCCTTGGGATAAGCAAGCGGGGAAATGCGTATTTACGTACCCTGTTCATTCACGGCGCCAGAGCGGTGTTGCAACACAGCCAGAATAAGCAAGATAAGTTTACAGTTAGCGGAGCGCCGAGGTTTTAACCGAGCCTGTGTGGCCGTCGCCAATAAACTCGCGAGAATGGCATGGGTTATCGCAGCGCGTGAGGAAGAGTATCGGCTTCCAGTATAGTACTGAATAGATTCAATAAACGTTAAGAATTAACCAACCAGCAAGTTGCTAAGACACTTGATTTGATGATGAGACAGTCAGACTGATCTACTGAAAACCTTAGCTCGGCATAGGCTCATTACGAAGCCGCAGGGATGATAAGGACAGTAGAAGCAGATATCCATCAGGGCCAGAGGAACTCCTCAACAACAGGCCGGATATATGGGTGCAATGAACTCTTCTCAAAATCGTTATCGAATGTCTTGCAAACCGGATGGGTCCATATATGCCAAAGAGCGGCCGTGGAGCGGACGGTCGTCTCGCTAATCTCCATGGCTCACCTTTTTAGTATCGGCGTAACCTGTCGATTTGAAAGAAGGTACGTGTCCCGTTTTGGGACAAAAGCGTGATAGAGCCGTTGCTCTAACTCTTCAGTTTCGGATTAAAATTTTTTAAGGATTTAACGCCTGGCTTTGCGGCGTGCCGGAGCGCAGCGTAGGCACGTCCGACAACAGCCAATTGTTATGAGATTAAGCTGGAACAATTTGGTACACCTTTCCTATCTCCCTAATAATCTCCACCCCTTTAGGGAGCAGTTTCCCTGCTTGATCCGACAGTTGATGGCTTGATAGGCCTGTTATTGCACCCCCATTGATAACATTTTTTTCTACAAGATCGCTAAACTTTTGTATCAACACGTCATCGTTGTCGCCAACGACGCTGGTTGGCGTGATGTGCCGCGTTGCCTCCTTAAGGATTTGGTAACGCCCCGGAGTGATGCCATATTTTTTGACAATAGAGTCACAGTGATCTTTTTCATCGACACCATCAACGGCAACCAAATCAAAATGCTCAATGCCAAACAACTCGCCATTGCACCTCGCATGAGTGACCGCATTCACTAGAAGATCTATCCAGCCATAGTCAAGATTCATAGTGTTGCCAGCACTGATCGAAACGCTAACACCACCGTTAGATATCCCCATATTTCTGTCATTAGCTGGAGAAGTGAACTCTATGTCTTCAGGTAACTCGCCTTCATGGACGAGCTCACATCTGTAGTATTTGTAGAGAATATAAGCAACATCGAGCTGGTTACCTTTAAAGTTCACACTAATACCGCTATTGCCAATATCTGGGCCACCAAAATCGCCGAAAAGAATTTTCCTTATCCGGCCGCCTAGAAATAAAGTGAAGGCTTCGCCATCTCCCATCATTTTTTTCGGATCTTTTATTGATTTAGTTTTGTCTTTCGGAAAGGTTTTTCTGGAAGAGGCAGCAACAGCAAGCATTAAATTGGTTAGCGCACCAAGATGCCTTCCATTTTTCGCTAAAAATAACGCGTCCTCCACCTGCTGTTTAATGCTCATAGTTTTTCCTTCTCATAACATTTTATTCGTGCGCATGCGCGTTTATCACGTTAGACCAGTAAAAATGCGCACAGTTAACTATCTGTATGTAAAGAAGTTATCAGCTTTTTTACAAATACACCATCCGGGAAAACGCGCATGCGCGTTTTCCAAACCTATTAACTAAGCTCAATAGACTTTATCCCATTGATTTAAAGTGACTTTCAATTTTATTTTTTGGAAAAATGCGCACGGATGTTGCTCTCAAAACCCTCAAAAACTAGCGTAATACTATATGACTGTATATCTAACCAGGATTCGGCTGTTATAGAGAAGCACTAAAGTGGAGGGCTAATAGATGAGATTTTGTAGGGTAACTCTTTCGTAAAGTCCAGAACGAATAAACGTGTGCTAACAAGCTTTGGGGCATATCCTCTTCATTAAAACCTAATATCAGACTCAAAATAGCACTTTGAGCTTGGCTACTTTATTATTAGCGTTTTATTGCCCTTATTACGGCCTTAGTTGCGACTCAGCTTGAGTGTATTCCTGTTTACGCATCCTGCACCTGTGTCGACTCTCTTTCTTGAAAGGATATCTGCATGACTTCCCATACCACGCCTTCTACTACTGAGCTTTCAGCAACAGAGCTATCCACAAAAGAACTCTCTTCAAAAGTGCCATCATCAAACAAGCTTCCCGCAGCAGTTTCAGCAACCGATGTTGCGCCGTTACTGAAGATTATGGAGAAGCTGCGCGATCCGCAAACGGGTTGTCCTTGGGATAAGGCGCAGACCTTTCAAACCATAGTGCCTTTTACCCTCGAAGAGGCCTATGAAGTGGCCGACACGATTGAGCGTTTAGCCCTAGATGAACTGCCCGATGAGCTGGGGGATTTATTATTCCAAGTGGTGTTTTATTGCCAGCTTGGCAAAGAGCTGGGCAGGTTTGATTTCAGCACAGTCGTTAATAAAATCACCGACAAACTCACCCGCCGTCATCCCCATGTGTTTGGTGAAGCTACGTTTGAGGCGGATGCTAGTAGTCAGCAGATGAAGGCCAATTGGGAAGCGATCAAAGCTAGCGAGCGTGAACAAAAGGCTCTGGCGGCTGGGGTGACTTCATCAAACGAAGTTTCTGTGCTTGATGATATTCCGCGCGCACAGCCGGCGTTATCCCGTTCAATCAAAATTCAGCAGCGGGTAGCTCGTGTCGGGTTCGATTGGCCAGATCTTGAGCCCGTTGTCGCAAAAATCCATGAAGAAATTGAAGAAGTGCTGGCGGAGGTGAATCAGCCAACGCTTGACCAAGCCAAAGTGCAGGCCGAAATAGGTGACTTATTATTTGCGGTGGTGAATTTGGCGCGTCATTTAAAGGTGGACCCAGAACAAGCGCTGCGCCAGGCCAATGTTAAATTTGAACGCCGTTTTAAAGGTGTTGAGGCATTCGCGAGACAAAATAATAAAGCATTAGAAGAACATAGCTTAGAAGAGTTAGATGCCTACTGGGATAAGGTTAAACAGGGCGAGCCAAGATAAAGGGCAAATTATCCGGATTGGTGTTTGTCGAATGGCAACACCTTTGGTATACTACTGCCCCGTCCTAGTGCTTTCTTACAAGCACGTATTTTCAAACTCATTTTCTCAGGTTCAGCATGACTACAAGGTATATCTTCGTTACTGGTGGTGTGGTTTCATCACTAGGTAAAGGCATTGCAGCCGCTTCATTAGCCGCAATTTTAGAGGCCCGTGGTCTCAATGTAACCATCATGAAACTGGACCCATACATTAACGTTGATCCAGGTACCATGAGCCCAACGCAACATGGTGAAGTGTTTGTGACTGAGGACGGCGCAGAAACAGACCTTGACCTAGGCCACTATGAGCGTTTCATCCGCACTAAGATGAACCGTCGCAACAACTTCACTACGGGTCGTATTTACGAGGAAGTGTTGCGTAAAGAGCGTCGCGGTGACTATTTAGGCGCGACGATTCAGGTGATCCCACACATCACTAACGCGATCAAAGAAAAAGTGATTGCTGGCGGTGAAGGTCACGATGTTGCAATCGTTGAAATCGGCGGTACTGTGGGTGATATCGAATCACTGCCATTCCTTGAGTCTATCCGCCAATTAGGCGTTGAACTGGGCCGCGATCGTACCCTGTTTATGCATTTAACCTTAGTGCCATTCCTAGGCGCCGCGGGTGAAGTGAAAACGAAACCGACTCAACACTCTGTAAAAGAGTTGCGTTCTATCGGTATTGCACCAGACGTATTGATCTGCCGTGGCGACCGTGCGATTCCTGCCAACGAGCGTGCGAAGATTTCGTTATTCTGTAACGTTGAAGAACGTGCAGTTATTTCATTAAAAGACGTCGACAGCATCTACAAGATCCCTGCGCTGCTGCGCTCACAGGGTTTAGATGACTTAGTGGTTAAGCGTTTTGGCTTAGAATGCCGCGAAGCTGACTTGTCTGAGTGGGAAAACGTCATTTACCAAGAAGCCAATCCAAACGGCGAAGTCGTGATTGGTATGGTGGGTAAATACATCGAACTGCCAGACGCCTATAAATCAGTCAACGAAGCGTTAAAACACGCAGGCCTGAAAAACCGCGTATCTGTGACTATCAAGTATATCGACTCACAAACCGTTGAAGCCAAAGGCGATGAAGTCTTACAAGGTTTAGACGGTATCTTAGTCCCAGGGGGCTTCGGTGAGCGCGGTGTGGAAGGTAAGATTCTGGCGGCTAAATTTGCCCGTGAAAACAACCTGCCATACTTTGGTATCTGTTTAGGTATGCAAGTGGCACTGATTGAATTTGCCCGTAACGTTGCTGGCATGGCCGATGCTCACTCAACCGAATTCAATAAAGCAACGCCATTCCCAGTGGTTGGCTTAATCACTGAATGGGTTGACGAAGAAGGTAATGTTGAACAACGCCATGAAGCCTCTGATTTAGGTGGCACTATGCGTTTAGGTGCGCAGTTATGTCACCTACTTGAAGGTTCAAAAGCGGCGCAAGCGTACAAAGGTAACACTTGTGTTGAGCGTCACCGTCACCGTTACGAAGTGAACAACAAGTACAGAGAACGTTTAGAACAAGCGGGTCTGGTATTTAGTGGTTTATCTTCGGACCGTAAACTGGTCGAGATGATTGAGCTTAAAGATCATCCTTGGTTTGTAGCGGGTCAATTCCACCCAGAATTCACTTCGACCCCACGCGATGGTCATCCATTGTTCGAAGGTTTCGTTGCTGCCGCAAGTGCACATCAAAAACGTGATCTGAAGAAATAAATTTTAAGGCCGGACCCGCGACAGTGGGCCCGGCCTTTTGTTACACTCAGGCCGCGTAATCATGAGTCAAAACTCATACCCATGTGTATAAACGACATGCGTATAGACGGAAATAGTAAACGGAATTTAAAGATTTTGGTCGTACTCTACATCTGTTAATTCCCATTGGTATTGGTTTTTTCTTTTCTCTTTTAAACTTAAATCGAGGGTAATATGGCTAAGATTATTAACGTGATTGGTCGCGAGATTATGGATTCTCGTGGTAACCCAACAGTTGAAGCCGAAGTGCATTTAGAAGGTGGTTTTATCGGTATGGCGGCTGCGCCATCTGGTGCTTCTACCGGTAGCCGCGAAGCGCTGGAACTGCGTGATGGCGACAAGAGCCGTTACTTAGGTAAAGGTGTATTGACTGCTGTGGCTAACGTAAATGGCCCTATCCGTGCAGCGTTAATCGGTAAAGATGCGACTGCACAGGCTGAGCTTGATCAAATCATGATCGACTTAGACGGCACTGAAAACAAAGACAAGTTAGGCGCTAACGCGATTCTAGCTGTGTCTTTAGCGGCGGCTAAAGCGGCTGCAGCATTCAAAGGCATGCCTTTATACGCTCACATTGCGGAACTAAACGGCACACCTGGCCAATACGCTATGCCAGTGCCAATGATGAACATCCTTAACGGTGGCGAGCACGCGGATAACAACGTTGATATCCAAGAATTCATGGTTCAACCTGTTGGCGCGAAAAACTTCCGCGAAGCTTTACGTATGGGCGCTGAGATTTTCCACACCCTGAAAAAAGTACTGCACGGTAAAGGTTTAAGCACTTCTGTGGGTGACGAAGGTGGTTTCGCACCTAACCTGTCTTCTAACGCTGATGCATTAGCGGTAATCAAAGAAGCCGTTGAATTAGCAGGTTACAAGCTGGGTACCGACGTGACTCTGGCATTAGACTGCGCGGCTTCTGAGTTCTACAAAGACGGTAAATATGACCTGTCTGGCGAAGGCAAAGTATTCGATTCAAACGGTTTCTCTGACTTCCTGAAATCATTGACTGAACAATATCCAATCGTCTCTATCGAAGACGGTCTGGACGAGTCAGATTGGGATGGTTGGGCATACCAAACTAAGATCATGGGCGACAAGATCCAATTAGTGGGCGACGATTTATTCGTAACTAACACTAAGATCTTAACCCGTGGTATCGAGAACGGCATCGCTAACTCAATCCTGATCAAGTTCAACCAAATCGGTTCATTAACTGAAACCTTAGCGGCTATCCGTATGGCAAAAGCGGCGGGTTACACTGCGGTGATTTCACACCGTAGCGGTGAAACTGAAGACGCTACTATCGCTGATTTAGCGGTAGGTACTGCGGCTGGCCAAATCAAGACCGGTTCACTGTGCCGTTCTGACCGTGTTGCTAAATACAACCAATTGCTGCGTATCGAAGAGCAATTAGGTGAAAAAGCGCCATACCGCGGTTTGAAAGAAATCAAAGGTCAGGCGTAATTTAGTCGTCTGATGTAAAAAGGCCACCACTTGGTGGCCTTTTTTGTTGTACTATCTGCAGTATATTTTTTTAATTCAAGATACTGACGCTAATTCCTCCATGAAATTCTTTGTCATTGCACTCATAGTGCTTCTCGGTTTGCTGCAATATCGGCTGTGGTCGGGCGATAACAGCCTGCCCGAATACTTTGTTCTGCAAAAACAGATTGCTGCTCAGCAAGATGGTAATGCAAAACTCAATGAGCGTAACCAAGTGCTTAAAGAAGAAATTATCGATCTTAAGAGTGGTACAGAAGCGATTGAAGAGCGGGCGCGTAACGAGCTTGGCATGGTGAAAGAAGGCGAGACCTTCTATCGCGTGGTGGGCGGTGACCGTGCAGTATCGAGTCCCTCGCAGTAACGGAGCACAAATGGATATCGTCTTAGAAGCCGCGCCACAGACTGAAACAGAAGTCGCTATTCAGCTGGATCCTTTCTCACCTAATGTGGTTGCGATTGTGCCAGCCGCAGGGATTGGCAGCCGCATGGGCGCGGGTAAACCCAAGCAATATTTAACTTTGTTGGGACAAAGCATTCTGGCTCATACCTTAGACAAGTTATTGTCCCATCCGCAAATTAACCAAGTGATTGTCGCGCTGCATCCTGAGGATACCGAGTTTGCCGCGTTGCCCCAGGCCAAGCATCCCAAGCTGGTGACTGTTATTGGCGGCTCTGAGCGCGCCGACTCAGTGCTGGCGGCACTCGATAAGGCGCCCGACAATGGTTGGGCTTTAGTACACGATGCGGCTAGACCCTGCTTAACGGCGCAAGACATAGATAAATTGCTGGCTTCGCGGGTGCACTTTCCCCAAGGTGCCATTTTGGCGATGCCAGTCCGCGATACCATGAAGCGCGCCAATAGCTTAGGTGAAATTAGCTCGACTGTTTGCCGCGATAATCTCTGGCATGCGTTGACGCCGCAGTTATTTCCAACCTCCTTGTTGCGATTACATTTAAAAGCCGCGCTTGCCGCGGGTGCTGTTGTGACCGATGAAGCCTCAGCGATGGAGTGGGCGGGTATTTCCCCTGGTTTGGTCGCCGGGCGGGCGGATAACATTAAAGTGACCCATCCCGATGATTTGGAGTTAGCAGAACTTTTTTTACTGCGTGCTAAGGCTTGAAGGCAAGCTGAGTGAATTGCGCAATTGATTAAATACGTTAGGAAATAAGTCATGAAAATCCGTATCGGCCATGGTTTTGATGTTCATAAATTTGGTGAACCGCGCCCGTTAATTTTATGCGGGGTCGAAGTACCCTACGAAACTGGGCTGGTAGCTCATTCCGATGGTGATGTAGTCCTGCATGCCATCTCCGATGCCATTTTAGGGGCGATGGCCCTTGGGGATATAGGTAAACATTTCCCTGATACCGATGCCGCCTATAAGGGCGCCGATAGTCGCGTTTTGCTGCGCCATTGTTATGCCTTAGCGCGGGCGAAGGGATTTGAGCTGGGTAATCTGGATGTCACTATTATTGCCCAGGCGCCTAAGATGGCGCCGCATATCGAGGATATGCGCCACGTGCTGGCAGCCGATCTTAATGCTGATATTGCAGATATCAACGTCAAGGCCACTACCACAGAAAAACTCGGATTTACCGGCCGTAAAGAAGGCATCGCGGTCGAAGCCGTCGTATTACTCAGCCGCCAATAGCCTGCAACTTTAAGAGATAAGAAAGACCCATGAGCGAACTACATTACCTGTACGGCAAACCGACGGGCACCGCAGATTTAAGAACCGTTAACAGCGACTTTATCGTCAAAGAGATTTTGCCTTTTAGCCCGTCGGGCGAGGGTGAACATCATTTAGTCCACATTCGTAAGGATGGATTGAACACGGTACAAGTGGCTGAAATGCTGGCGAAGTTCGCTAAGGTTCATCCCAAAGAAGTGACCTATGCAGGACAAAAAGATAAAAATGCCATCACAGAACAGTGGTTTGGCATTCGCATCCCTGGTAAAGAAACCCCTGCGTGGAGCGAGCTAAACAGCGAGCGTTTAACCATATTATCCAGTAGTCGCCACAGCAAAAAATTACGTATTGGCGCGCTCTTGGGCAACCGTTTTATCCTTACCCTGCGCAATGTCACAAACGTGGAAGACATTATCAGCCGCATCGAGAAAGTCAGCCAAATAGGTGTGCCCAATTATTTTGGTGAGCAGCGTTTTGGGCATGATGGTAAAAACCTGGTGCTTGGTCGGCAAATGCTAGCGGGCAAAAAGGTGAAAGACCGTAATAAGCGCAGCATGTATCTGTCTGCGGTGCGCTCCAACCTATTCAATACCGTTGTCTCCTATCGTTTAGCCAATTATGGCACTAAACCCTTAGCGGGGGATTGTGTGATGCTGGCGGGCAGCAAAAGCTTTTTCGTTACGCCTGAATGGGATTTAGTGGTATTAAAGCGTTTGATTGAGAAAGATATTCAACTTTCTGCACCGCTCTGGGGTCGCGGAAAAATGCTGCCGCAGGGCGAAGCCGCCGAGGTTGAAACCCAAGCCATGGCTGAGCTGAGCGACGATTGCTACGGCCTTGAGCACGCAGGTCTTGAGCAGGAACGCCGCCCATTGCTACTGGAACCTCAAGGACTTAAATACGAGCAAACCGCGGATGGATTGGTACTCGAGTTTATTTTACCTGCGGGTAGCTTTGCGACATCGCTGTTAAGAGAGCTGGTTGATTATCAAGATGTGAAAGAGCTGCAATGGCAAGCGACAGTTACGCCGGATACGAATGCTCCTGAGGCAAATACTGCAACTGAAAGCGATGTTGCAGAGGTCAATCTAATCGATAATGGCGAGTCCACTTTATGATCCGCATCCTTGTCAGCAATGATGATGGGGTGAATGCGCCGGGAATAAAAGCCTTAACGGAGGCGCTTGCCGAAATCGCCACTGTGATGACGGTCGCACCTGATCGTAATTGTTCCGGTGCAAGTAACTCTTTAACCTTGACTAATCCATTAAGAATTAATAGGTTAGATAATGGTTATATTTCGGTGTACGGTACACCAACAGATTGCGTCCACTTAGCCATACGGGAGCTCTGTGATGGTGAGCCGGATATGGTGGTATCGGGCATCAATGCTGGCGCGAATATGGGGGATGATACTTTATATTCGGGCACGGTCGCGGCGGCAATGGAAGGGCGTTTTTTAGGCTTTCCCGCAGTAGCGATTTCGCTTAATGGCAAAGCCTTTAAGCATTATCACACTGCCGCCGTTTACGCGCGGCGAATCGTGCAGGGGCTATTAGCGCACCCGATTGCCAGTGATCAGATCCTCAATATCAATGTGCCGGATTTACCGTTGGATGAGATTAAAGGCATAAGAGTGACGCGCCTTGGAGCGCGGCATAAAGCTGAAGGCATTGTGCGTACGCAAGATCCCGCAGGACGAGAAATTTTTTGGCTCGGCCCACCGGGTGTTGAACAAGATGCGAGTGAAGGTACCGATTTCCATGCCATTGCTCATGGTTATGTGTCGATCACTCCGTTAACCGTAGACTTGACCGCGTATAAACAGTTATCGATATTGCAAAATTGGGTAGATAAAATATGACTCGAGTTGCCTTAACATCGGCGGTGAATTTAGCGAAAAAGCTTCAGGATGCAGGAATCAGCAATCCAGCCGTGCTTAAGGCAATATCCTTTACCCCACGCGAATTGTTTCTTGATAATGCGTTAGCCCATAAAGCCTATGAGAATACAGCCTTACCTATTGGCCAAGGGCAAACCATTTCTCAGCCTTATATCGTCGCGCGAATGACTGAGTTACTGCTTCAACATAAACCACATAAGGTGCTTGAAGTAGGAACGGGCTCAGGTTATCAAGCGGCGATTCTCGCCCAATTAGTACCAGAGCTTTGCACTGTGGAACGTATAAAGACGTTACAGATCCAAGCAAGGCAAAGATTAAAGCGGCTCGATCTGCATAATGTTTCCTTTAAGTATGGCGATGGCTGGCAGGGCTGGCAGAATCGTAGTCCCTATAATGGCATTATGGTCACCGCAGCTGCCGCAAAGGTTCCTGAAGCGTTATTATCCCAGTTAGCCGAAGGCGGCGTATTAATTATCCCCGTGGGTGAAGAAACGCAGCAATTGATGCGGATTACGCGTCACTTGGATAGTTTTAGTTCTGAAGTGATAGAGACAGTCAAATTTGTTCCTTTAGTAAATGGTGAGCTTGCATAGCGCGTTTATCGATTTATAAATTACTAAAACAGTAAGATAGCCCCAAAAAGGAGTTTTTATTGTTGAATGCGGGTTTACTTTTAAACCTCAGTTTACTGTTGTTGCTTGCGGGCTGTAGCTTTCAGGCGAGTCGCCCCGCA
This sequence comes from Shewanella sp. DNRA4, assembly GCF_012843185.1. NCBI lineage: Bacteria > Pseudomonadati > Pseudomonadota > Gammaproteobacteria > Alteromonadales > Shewanellaceae > Shewanella > Shewanella sp. DNRA4. The sequence goes on along the minus strand of NZ_JABAIP010000011.1, from coordinate 63,715 downwards.
CCTGTCGAAAGTCTTTCCCACAATTATTCAAAGCACAACAAAGGCAATATTAAATCTAATTCATATAAAGTTAAGAAAGGCGACACTCTTTACTCTATTTCTTGGGCTGCAGGCAAAGATTACGCCGAAATTGCTAAAATTAATCAATTAGATAAATCGTATACCATCTATCCTGGTCAGGTTTTGTATTTAACATATGACCATAATCAAAATAGCAAACCTTCTACGACTTTAGGTGGAATTAATTCGGCAAGTAAAGGTGGGTATCAGCATAATAAAAATAAAAAACAATCAGTTAGTGATGATTTTTCTCAGAATTCTGTATCTAGTGAAACACAGAAAAAAACACTTGATCAGAAAGCAAAGCCTGCGTATTCTGCAACAAGTTCCCAACAAAATATTAACCCTTCAATTATTGCTCCGACATCGACACTACCCGATAGTGTAAGCCAGTGGCAATGGCCTGTAAGAGGTAAATTGATAGGAACATACTCTGCTAATGAGCAGGGAAATAAAGGTATTAAGATCGCAGGAAAACGTGGAGATATCATCAAAGCTGCAGCAGATGGGCGGGTGGTATACGCAGGTAGTGCGCTTAGGGGTTATGGTAATTTAGTCATTATTAAGCATAGTGACGATTACCTTAGTGCTTATGCTCATGCGGATCAGATCTTAGTCGACGAAAAGCAACATGTCCTCGCTGGACAGACGATTGCTAAAATGGGTAGTACAGGTACTAATCAAGTAATGTTACGTTTTGAAATTCGTTACCATGGTCAGTCTGTTAACCCACTCAACTACTTACCTAAGCAATGATTGTTTAGGGCCTTGTTTTGGCATGGAGGATAATAAATTGCAGTAATACAAGCAGTTAAATTAGGTTTGGGAGATTCGATCATGAGCCGCATAAATAGCACTGCCGTAGAAGAACTAGTAGATTTTTCCGTTGATGCCGCAGAGTTTGATCTCGATAAAGAGGATATCGCCGCTGATTTAGTTCAAGAACTAGGACTCGAACAACAGGTTCAAGATGACCTGCAAAAAAATCTTGATGCCACACAACTCTATTTAGGTGAAATAGGGTTTTCCCCACTGCTTAGTGCAGAAGAAGAAGTTTATTTTTCCCGTAAAGCCTTAAAAGGCTGCGAAAAATCCCGTAACCGCATGATCGAAAGCAACCTGCGACTCGTGGTTAAAATTGCCCGTCGTTACAATAATCGTGGTCTTGCGCTGCTGGATTTAATCGAAGAAGGTAATCTTGGTTTGATACGTGCTGTCGAGAAATTCGACCCAGAAAGAGGTTTCCGTTTCTCAACCTATGCGACTTGGTGGATCAGACAAACCATCGAACGTGCAATCATGAACCAAACTCGCACAATTCGCTTGCCTATCCATGTAGTAAAAGAGCTTAACGTATATTTACGTACAGCTCGGGAATTAGCACAAAAACTTGACCACGAACCTACGGCAGAAGAAATTGCCGAGAAACTGCAAGTATCCAGTGTTGACGTTAGCCGTATGCTGAAGCTCAACGAGAAGATCACTTCTGTCGATATTCCCTTAGGTGGCGATAACGACAAAGCGTTACTCGATGTGCTTGCTGATGACGATAACGTAGGTCCAGACTTTAAAGTGCAAGACGAAGACATCTCTAACTCAGTTGTTAAGTGGTTAAATGAACTTAATACCAAGCAAAGAGAAGTATTAGCGCGACGCTTTGGGTTATTGGGTTACGAGCCATCAACTCTTGAAGATGTTGGCGCTGAAATTGGTCTCACCCGTGAACGTGTGCGCCAAATCCAAGTGGAAGCCTTAAAACGCATGCGCGATTTGCTAGGGGCGCAAGGGCTATCTGTAGAGGCTTTATTTAGAAACTAATGCTTAAGGTTGTTTAATCAACCCATAAAAAAACGCCCATTTTGTGGGCGTTTTTATTATTAAGTTACGATGAACAAAGCTATTTAACTCGAGCGTTTAAGCTCATAGAGTAAATCCAGTGCCTGTTTGGGGGTCAGGTTATCGGGATTGATGGCTTTTAACTTGCTTACGGCCGGATTTTCCACTGGCTCCGGCAGGGCTAACAGGGTTTGAATCGGTGCCTTTGTGCCCTCTACTTGATGGTCGCGACTCTCAAGCTGATGTAGTTTATGTTTTGCCGCCTTAATCACCCGAGCTGGTACCCCTGCAAGGGCCGCAACTTGTAAACCGTAACTCTTACTGGCCGCACCTTCTTGCACCGCGTGCATAAAGGCGATGGTATCTTCGTGCTCAATCGCATCGAGGTGCACGTTATAGACCCCAGCCATGAGTTCCGGTAATTGTGTCAACTCGAAATAATGGGTCGCAAACAGCGTCATTGCGCCGACTTGCTGTGCTAAATACTCAGCCGCAGACCAGGCTAATGACAGGCCATCGTAGGTTGATGTGCCGCGACCAATTTCATCCATCAAGACTAAACTCTGCGCAGTGGCATTATGGAGAATATTGGCCGTTTCAGTCATTTCCACCATAAAGGTTGAACGGCCTGAGGCGAGATCGTCTGAGGCACCAATACGGGTAAAAATTCGATCGATAGGACCAATAATGGCGCGATCAGCTGGCACAAAGCTGCCAATGTGTGCCATTAGTGTGATCAGTGCAACTTGACGCATATAGGTCGATTTACCGCCCATGTTTGGACCTGTAACAATCAACATCCGGCGTTGATTGTGCAGAGTGACAGGGTTGGCGATAAAAGGCGTTTGACTCACACGCTCAACCACAGGGTGACGACCCGCCTCAATTTTTACTCCGATTTCGCTGCTCAGTTCTGGGCAGGTATAGCCTAAGGTTTCGGCACGTTCGGCAAAGTTACTGAGCACATCGAGTTCGGCGGCTGCTCTAGCAAAGGCTTGTAGCTCATGCAACTTGGGGAGGATTAAATCAAACAATTCGTCCCACAGTTGTTTTTCAAGTGCGAGGGCCTTACCTTGGCTCGACAGCACTTTTTCTTCATATTCCTTAAGCTCGGGCGTGATATAACGCTCCATATTCTTAAGGGTTTGACGGCGTTGGTAATTTAATGGCACTTGCTGTGATTGCAGACGGCTGACTTCAATGTAGTAACCATGGACTCGGTTGTAGCCTACCTTCAGCGTAGCAATGCCAGTGCGTTCTTTTTCCCGCGCTTCGAGTTGTACTAGATAATCGCTGGCACCTTCACTTAAGCCACGCCATTCGTCTAATTCGGCATTGTAGCCTTCACGGATTACGCCGCCATCACGGATAAGCATGGGCGGGTTATCGACAATAGCGCGCTCAAGCAGTTGTTGCTCTTCTGGAAACTCGCCTAAGAGTTGGCCTAGTTTCACTGTATGGGGGGCACTTAACTGTCCTAATGATTGCTGCAATTGAGGCAATAGGTTTAATGCTTGGCGTAGTCGGGCAAAATCCCGTGGACGAGCGGTACGAAGCGCCAGTCTTGCCATGATACGTTCGATATCACCTAGGGCTTTAAGCTGCTCATGCAATGACTCATGGGCCGCGGTCGCGAGCAACTCATTGACCGCAGTTTGGCGAGCAAAAATCTGTGCATGGTCCCTCAACGGCTGATGGATCCAGCGTTGTAACATACGGCTGCCCATGGCTGTGGCAGTATTGTCGAGCACGGCTGCTAGGGTGTTATCCCGACCACCACTCAAATTTTGTGTCAGCTCGAGGTTGCGGCGCGTTGCCGCATCCAAGACAATCGTATCGGTTTGATTAAAACGGGTAATAGCATTGATATGGGGCAAGGCGGTGCGCTGGGTGTCTTTTACGTACTGCATCAAGCAGCCTGCCGCTTGCAGCGATAGGCGAGCATCGGTTATGCCGAAACCGTGTAAATCCTTAGTGCCAAACTGGGCCAACAGCAGTTTGATACTGGTATCGTAATCAAATTCCCACTCAGGGCGGCGACGTTTGCCTTTAAAATGATGCAATAACTCAAGTGCACCAAAATCTTCGCTATAAAGAATTTCGACCGGATTCGTACGTTGCAATTCGGCTTCGAGGGACTCCTTCGTTTCTAATTCGGCAATCACGAAACGGCCAGAAGACACATCAAGAGTCGCATAGCCAAAGCCCACTTTGCCTTGATAAACCGCGGCCAACAGATTGTCTTGCCGCTCCTGCAATAGCGCTTCATCGGTTAAGGTTCCTGGGGTGACAATGCGTACGACTTTACGCTCAACCGGACCTTTTGAGGTGGCAGGATCGCCAATTTGTTCACAAATCGCAACCGATTGGCCAATTTGAACCAATTTTGCGAGATAGCCTTCAACTGCATGGTAAGGGATACCCGCCATCGGGATCGGGTCGCCACCACTTTTGCCTCGGGCCGTAAGGGAAATGCCCAATAATTCAGAGGCTCGTTTGGCGTCATCATAGAAGAGTTCATAGAAGTCACCCATACGATAAAACAGCAGCATGTCGTGATGCTCTGCTTTCATGGTCAAATATTGACGCATCATCGGGGTATTTTTTTCTAAATCATCGGTATCTATAGGATTCATTAAATCGTTATCGTCCGCTATGCCGGCCCTGAAATAGGGAATAAAGTCATACAGTAATGGGAGATAAAATCAGTTGATTTACACTATTACTGTCTAAAATCAATTGGCGCCAATCTTAGCAACAATTTACAGAAAATTGATCCTCAAAGCGTGGATATTCACTGATATCTTGATAAATCTGCAGTATGGGTGGGTAAAAGCTTGTCTAAACGGGAAAATTTTCAGGTATAAAAATAATTCATTCACAGGTATTGATACTGTATGATTGTACAGTATACTAGTCAGCAGATTACGACAAAGAGCCTCGCTTTTTGATCACCCGCTTTATTAAATTGAATATCACTTTTGACAGTACTGATGCTGTCTAGATGAGGGAACAGGAATGAAGGTCGATCCAAACAAAGAGAAAGCACTTGCTGCGGTATTGAGCCAAATTGAGAAGCAATTTGGTAAAGGCTCCATCATGAAGCTGGGCGAAGACCGCTCTATGGATGTTGAGACCATTTCTACTGGTTCTCTTTCCCTTGACGTTGCCCTCGGTGCGGGCGGCCTACCAATGGGCCGTATTGTTGAGATTTATGGCCCTGAATCATCAGGTAAGACAACTCTGACATTAGAAGTGATTGCAGCTGCTCAGCGCGAAGGTAAAACCTGTGCCTTTATCGATGCTGAGCACGCTCTCGATCCTATCTACGCGAAAAAGTTAGGCGTAGATATTGATAACTTATTGTGTTCACAACCCGATACCGGTGAACAAGCTCTTGAGATCTGTGATGCGTTAACCCGTTCTGGCGCGGTAGATGTGATCATCGTTGACTCGGTCGCGGCATTAACACCCAAGGCAGAAATTGAGGGCGAAATCGGTGACTCACATATGGGCTTAGCGGCGCGTATGATGAGCCAAGCGATGCGTAAGTTAGCGGGTAACCTCAAGCAATCGAATACACTGTTAATCTTCATCAACCAAATTCGTATGAAGATTGGTGTGATGTTTGGTAACCCAGAAACCACAACGGGTGGTAATGCTCTGAAATTCTATGCTTCTGTTCGTTTAGATATTCGCCGTACTGGTGCTATCAAAGAAGGCGATGAAGTGGTTGGTAACGAGACTCGTGTCAAAGTGGTTAAAAACAAAGTGGCTGCACCATTTAAGCAAGCTGAGTTTCAAATCCTTTACGGTCAAGGTATCAACCGTACTGGCGAGTTAGTCGATTTAGGGGTAGCCCATAAACTGATTGAGAAAGCTGGTGCTTGGTATAGCTACAAGGGCGATAAAATTGGTCAAGGCCGTGCCAATGCGGGTAAATATTTGACTGAAAACCCAGCCATTGCCGCTGAAATCGATAAGACATTGCGTGAGTTATTATTGAGTAACCCAAGTGCACTGGCATCATCAGCATCCGATGATGATAATATCGAGGGGAATATTGATTTAGAAACAGGCGAAGTATTCTGAGCCAGTCTGCCCGTCAAATTGCGGTCGCGCTGTTAGCGCGCCGCGATTATTCCCGCCAAGAAATCCGCACAAAACTGCTCGAAAAAGGCTTTGAGGTCGCTGATATCGATCCTGTGCTTGATGATTGTGAAGCGTCAGGATTTATCAATGATAAGCGCTATGCCGAGCTTCTCGTTCGAAGCCACATTGCCCGTGGTCATGGACCAATACGCATTCGTCAAGCTATTGCTCAAAAGGGGCTGACTAAAGATTGTATCGAAGCTGCCTTATCTGCAAATGAGCATGATTGGTTTGAGTTGGCAAAAGCGAAAGCCATCAAAAAGTATACGGTCCCTAAAGTGCTTGAAGTAAAAGGCTCACTATCCCGCGAGCAAATTGCAAAAGAAAAAGCCAAACGAGTACGGTTTTTACTGAGCCAAGGCTTTAATTACGAACAAGTCACCTATGCCTTAGATTATGATCCTTTGGAAGATAATGATGACTAGGGCGTGTTGACGTGTCAGGGTTATTTTTGCAGCAGTTTGGCTGGCTTTTCTGCCGCGTTATCGTCCGTTTATGTAGAATAACTACACTGCACTGACTTTGCCTTGCATAAAAGCCAGCCAAATGCTGCCTGAAGTGTTCGTCTGGCAAGCCTTTGCTCTTTGTCACTAGTCATTTGAGTAGAATAACTACACATCATTCCTCGTTTCGCGAGCACGAACTTGCCAGAACTAACAAAATTTAATCTCGAAACGTCAACACCCCCTAATGTAATCATATAAACTTGCCCTGGTCAGTTTGTGCTTATCATTCTTAACTCAGTTCATCTCCCTCGCAGAATTAGTCCTTTTTCACCACTTTCACCTTGGGTTGTTGTGATAAGCCCTGTATTAGATGAAAACTCATCGAAAATATTAGACTCCGAAGCGCGATATCGCTATTCAAGGCTGGTCGTCTTTCTTCAGTCTGCTTATAATGCTGGGCAAATAGAAATACGGCTACCTTATGGTGTAGCTGGTCATGCTTACCCAATTCAGGACGATTTCATGTATCAAACGACAGCAGCGCTTAGAAGTGCTTTCCTCGAATTTTTCCGCAGCAATGGTCACCAAGTTGTGGACAGTAGTTCTCTTGTACCAGGCAATGATCCCACGCTTTTATTCACCAACGCCGGTATGAACCAGTTCAAGGACGTGTTTCTTGGCATGGACAAACGTAGCTATACACGTGCGACCACTGCCCAACGCTGCGTCCGTGCGGGTGGTAAACACAACGATTTAGATAACGTTGGTTACACCGCGCGTCACCATACTTTCTTCGAAATGCTGGGTAATTTCAGCTTTGGTGATTACTTCAAAGAAGATGCGATTCGTTTTGGTTGGACCTTCCTGACTGAAGTATTGAAGCTACCAAAGGAGCGTCTGTGTGTAACTGTTTATCAAACAGATGATGAAGCCTTTGAAATTTGGAATAAAAAGATTGGTGTTGCTGCTGAAAACATCATTCGCATCGGCGATAACAAGGGCGCGCCATACGCTTCAGATAACTTCTGGCAAATGGGCGATACTGGTCCTTGTGGCCCTTGTACCGAAATTTTCTATGATCACGGCGACCACATTTGGGGTGGACGTCCTGGTAGCCCAGAGGAAGATGGCGACCGTTTCATCGAAATTTGGAACATCGTATTCATGCAATACAATCGCCAAGCATCTGGTGAAATGTTACCGCTGCCAAAACCCTCTGTCGATACTGGTATGGGGATCGAGCGTATCGCTGCGATTATGCAAGGCGTGCATTCAAACTACGAAATCGATATTTTCCGCGCCTTGATTGCTAAAGCGGCCGAAATCATCGGTGTGACTGACTTATCTAATAAGTCGCTGCGCGTTATTGCCGACCATATCCGTTCATGCGCCTTCTTAGTTGCCGATGGTGTGATGCCATCAAACGAAGGTCGTGGCTATGTACTGCGTCGTATTATTCGCCGCGCCGTGCGTCATGGTAACAAGTTAGGCGCCACCGAAGCCTTCTTCTACAAGTTAGTTCCGACGCTAATTGAAGTGATGGGCGATGCCGCTAAAGGTCTTGCTGATACCCAAGTGATTGTTGAAAAAGCCCTTAAAGCGGAAGAAGAGCAGTTTGCCCGTACGCTTGAGCGTGGTTTAGGTATTCTGGATAGCGCGTTAAACGAATTGCAGGGCGACACCTTAGACGGTGAAACAGTCTTCAAACTGTACGATACCTATGGCTTCCCAGTGGATTTAACCGCTGACGTATGCCGTGAGCGCAACATTATCGTCGACGAAGCGGGCTTTGAAGCGGCGATGGCTGAACAACGTAGCCGTGCTCAAGCCGCGGGTAACTTCGGCGCCGATTACAACGCAGCACTTAAGATCGATGCTGAAACCGCATTCTGTGGTTACTCAGAACTTACTGGCAATGCTAAAGTCACCGCGCTTTACCTGAACGGCGAGTCTGTTTCAGCGATCAATGCGGGTGATGATGCCGTAGTGGTGCTCGATGTAACGCCTTTTTATGCTGAATCGGGCGGCCAAGTCGGTGACAAGGGTGTATTAGTGGCTCAAGGTATTGAGTTTGCTGTTAGCGATACGCAAAAGTTTGGCCAAGCTTCAGGCCACAAAGGGACCTTAATGGCTGGTAGCTTAAGCGTTGGTCAAGTACTTGAAGCGAAAGTGGATAAAAAGCTACGTCACCGCACTCAGTTAAACCACTCTGTGACTCACTTATTACATGCTGCGCTGCGTCAAGTGTTGGGTACTCACGTTACTCAAAAAGGTTCGTTAGTTGACCCTGAGCGTTTACGTTTCGACTTCTCTCATTTCGAAGCTGTCAAACCTGCTGAGCTGAAACAGGTTGAAGAGTTAGTTAACACCCAAATTCGCCGCAACCATGAGCTGAAAGTCGCTGAAATGGCGATTGATGAAGCCAAAGAAAAAGGCGCTATGGCACTCTTCGGTGAGAAGTACGATGCTCAGGTGCGTGTTGTCACCATGGGCGATTTCTCTATCGAATTGTGTGGCGGTACCCATGTTGGCCGTACCGGTGACATTGGTCTGTTCAAAATTACCTCTGAAGGGGGTATCGCTGCGGGCGTTCGCCGTATCGAAGCGGTAACCGGCGCGGCAGCGATGGCCTATGTGGCACAGCAACAGGCACAACTTGAAGAAGCGGCAGCACTACTTAAAGGCGATACTCAATCCGTTGTGACCAAGCTTAAAGCCCAGCTGGATAAAATGAAGCAGCTTGAAAAAGACATACAGCAACTGAAAGATAAGTTAGCTGCGGCAGCGAGTGCGGATTTAGCGGGTGATGCGGTTGTGGTTAATGGCGTTAACGTGCTGATTAAGAAGCTGGAAGGCGTTGAGGCGGGGGCACTGCGCGGCCTGCAAGATGAGTTAAAGCAAAAGCTGAAATCTGCCGTTATCCTGCTCGGTGTTGCTCAGGAAGGCAAAGTGAACCTTATCGCGGGCGTGAGCAATGACTTAGTTAGTAAAGTCAAAGCTGGTGAACTGGTTGCTATGGTTGCTGCACAAGTGGGCGGTAAAGGTGGTGGTCGCCCAGATATGGCTCAAGCGGGTGGTAGCCAACCAGAAAATCTGGATGCGGCGCTATCTCAAGTATTACCTTGGATTACTGAGCGTTTAGCTTAAGAGGTTGCTGTGCTCGAAAAACGAAAGCTTAGTGGTAGCAAGCTTTTTGTGAAGAAGTTTGGCGGCACCTCGGTGGGTTCGATTGAACGCATCGAAGTAGTTGCTGAGCAGATTGCAAAGTCCGCTCACAGTGGTGAGCTGCAAGTATTGGTCCTTTCTGCTATGGCAGGTGAGACAAATAGGCTATTTGCGCTTGCGGCGCAAATCGATCCCCGCGCAAGTGCGCGGGAACTCGATATGCTTGTCTCTACGGGTGAACAAATCAGTATTGCGTTAATGGCGATGGCGTTGCAACGCCGCGGTATCAAGGCAAGATCCCTGACTGGCGATCAAGTGCAAATCCATACAAATAGCCAATTTGGTCGGGCGAGTATTGAAAGTGTTGATACGGAGTACTTAACCTCCTTGCTGGAACAAGGCATCGTGCCTATTGTGGCTGGATTTCAAGGGATCGATCCTAATGGCGATGTCACAACTTTAGGTCGTGGTGGCTCGGATACGACGGCTGTGGCGCTAGCGGCGGCGCTAAGAGCCGATGAGTGTCAAATATTTACCGATGTACCAGGCGTTTTTACGACAGACCCTAATATCGACAGCAGTGCTAGACGTCTCGATGTGATTGGTTTTGATGTCATGCTCGAAATGGCTAAGCTCGGTGCTAAGGTGCTTCATCCTGACTCGGTCGAATATGCGCAACGGTTTAAAGTACCGCTGCGGGTGTTGTCGAGTTTTGAAGCTGGTCAGGGCACATTAATTCAATTTGGTGATGAGTCTGAGCTTGCAATGCCCGCATCCGTACAAGGAATTGCGATCAATAAGGCCTTAGCAACCTTGACCATTGAAGGGTTATTTACCAGCAGTGAGCGTTATCAAGCCTTATTAGCTTGTTTGGCTCGACTTGAGATAGACGTTGAGTTTATTACTCCTTTGAAATTGAATGAAACTTCACCAGCGGAGTCTGTCAGCTTTATGTTGGCCGAGACGAAAGTGGATGTTTTATTACATGAGCTTGAAGTTTTAAGTGAAAGTCTTGATCTAGGCCAATTGAATGTTGAGCGTCAACGTGCAAAAGTGTCCTTAGTTGGCAAAGGTTTACAGGCAAAAGTTGGATTATTGACTAAGATGTTAGATGTATTGGGTAACGAAACAATCCATGCTAAGTTACTTTCGACATCGGAGAGTAAATTGTCAACTGTGATCGATGAAAGGGACTTACACAAGGCAGTTCGAGCGTTGCATCACGCATTCGAGCTAAATAAGGTGTAATTAAATAACTGTTTGAGTATTGAATACTATTAATTTGTACTCAGCTGACCCTATAATAAGCCCATCTACCGGATGAGTGCCGTGTGTAAGCTGAATTAAGACATAAAGGAGCTATCGAATGCTGATTTTGACTCGTCGTGTTGGCGAAACACTGATGATTGGTGATGAAGTCACAGTTACAGTGCTAGGGGTAAAAGGCAATCAAGTGCGTATCGGTGTGAATGCACCGAAAGAGGTTTCTGTTCACCGTGAAGAAATCTATCAACGCATTCAATCTGAAAAATCAGGTACGCCTTCAGAAGGCGGTAACTTTTAATACGAAGCTTATGCGAGTATTAGTCAGATAAAAAAGTCAGTTTTTAAACTGACTTTTTTATTTTTGAAACCGAAAGATTGGCGTAAATCAACACATTGGCTTGATATAACCGCAATGTGATTAAAAACAGTTCAAATGGAATCGGTTTCAGAAAAAGGGTTTGACTTATTTTCGTCAAACAGTAATATGTGCGCCAAGAAAACGGAGAGGTGGCCGAGTGGCCGAAGGCGCTCCCCTGCTAAGGGAGTATGGGCTTTATCTCCCATCGAGGGTTCGAATCCCTCCTTCTCCGCCATTTCTTACAAATAAAAAACTGCGCGTGTAGCTCAGCTGGATAGAGTACCTGGCTACGAACCAGGCGGTCGGAGGTTCGAATCCTTCCACGCGCACCATTTTTTATTGAAGCAAGATAGATACAAGTCGCGCATGTAGCTCAGCTGGATAGAGTACCTGGCTACGAACCAGGCGGTCGGAGGTTCGACTCCTTCCATGCGCACCATTTCTGCATCAGTTATGTTTAACTCATCAGGTTTGAATTTCAGAAGAAATTTTGTAATTAGTGCTTCAAGTAAGTGTTTTAAGCGCGTGTAGCTCAGCTGGATAGAGTACCTGGCTACGAACCAGGCGGTCGGAGGTTCGAATCCTTCCACGCGCACCATATTCAATCTTAATGCGAATGTGTTGAGATAACTGTTAAAACTGCGCATGTAGCTCAGCTGGATAGAGTACCTGGCTACGAACCAGGCGGTCGGAGGTTCGACTCCTTCCATGCGCACCAATTAGCAGACAGAGCAATTGCTTTGTTAGCAAAACGCAAAAATCGCGCGTGTAGCTCAGCTGGATAGAGTACCTGGCTACGAACCAGGCGGTCGGAGGTTCGAATCCTTCCACGCGCACCATTTTAGTAAGCATTAGCTTACAAATGCAGATTTTGCGGAGAGGTGGCCGAGTGGCCGAAGGCGCTCCCCTGCTAAGGGAGTATGGGCTTTATCTCCCATCGAGGGTTCGAATCCCTCCTTCTCCGCCATTCTATTCCTAGTGAATAGATTTAATTTGCGAGACTTAAGTGCTTCTTCTAGACTCTAGTCTGTCGGTAAGTTAGCAACTTACCCTGTATTTAAGCGCGTGTAGCTCAGCTGGATAGAGTACCTGGCTACGAACCAGGCGGTCGGAGGTTCGAATCCTTCCACGCGCACCATCTATTTAGTTAGATTTAGATAAGCCCTGCAAGCAATTGCAGGGCTTTTTTAATGGAATTTTTCCGCATAATCTCGCTTCAATCCTTATCTCTTCCTATGCTTTAGCGCCTTGATAATCCGCCTCTTACGCCACGTTATGGTTAATCCTGTACCTATGCCTTAAGCGGTAATGTTTATCGCGCTGGCTTGCTGTTTAGCACCTGATAAAGGGATAGCTGTAAGGGTTATCTTGACTCGCAAGCTGAGCTGTAAAAGAGACGAAGAGAAAAGCACGAACAAGGATTAATGTGTTTCTTTGCTTCTCGTCTTAGGAACGAGTCATGAGAGAGGTTTGAAGAGTGTTAGCGCGATCTAGGATGGAGCAATTTAGGACGGGTCAGGGGAAATAAAAAGGGCTATAAAATACAGCCCTTTTTAGCGTAGATGCCGTGATTAGGCTTCTAACTTAGCAAACTCGGCTTTTTGCTCTTTTAGTTTGTCCATATCGCGGGTCAAATCGGCCATCTTAGCGCGCTCTTTATCAATGACGGCTGGCGGTGCTTTCGCCACGAAGCCTTCATTCGATAATTTACCTTCGATACGGCCAATCTCTTGAGTCAGCTTTTCAAGCTGCTTGTCGATACGAGCCATTTCGGCCGCCACATCCACTAGACCTGCCATAGGAATTAATAATTCCATTTCGCCAATTAGACCTGTGGTCGACATTGGCGCCGTTTCACCTTCGCCAAGAATCGTCATGCTCTCTAAGCGCGCAAGCGTTGTGAAGAAGGCTTGGTTAGCCTCAACGCGGGCTTGGTCTTGGGCACTCACGCCACGCAGTAGGGCGTTTAATGGCTTAGAAGGCGCGATATTGAGCTCGGCACGGATATTACGTACTGCAACAATCACTTGCTTAACCCACTCGAGGTCGGCCATCGCGGTCGCATCTACTTTGGCGGCATCATAGCTTGGGAATGGTGCCAGCATGATGGTGTCGCCTTGGGCGCCAGTCAGTGGTTTAACGCGTTGCCAGATGGTTTCAGTGATGTATGGCATCATTGGGTGCATCAGACGTTGCATCGCTTCTAACACATTGACCAACGTATGGCGGGTGCCGCGCATTTGCGCTTCATTGCCGTTTTGCAGTACTGGCTTAGTTAACTCTAAGTACCAATCGCAGAACTGGTTCCAAGTGAACTCGTACAAGGTGTTGGCTGCGAGGTCGAAGCGGTAGTTTGCCATGTGGTCGTCGTAGGTTTTTACGGTTTGGTTGAATAAACCGATGATCCAGCGATCCGCCAGTGACAGTTCCATCTCACCGCCTTGGTAATCCGGTGAGTTCGGGCCGCAATCTTGGCCTTCGGTATTCATCAGCACGTAACGTGATGCGTTCCAAAGTTTGTTACAGAAGCTGCGGTAACCGTCTAAACGCTTCATATCCCAGTTGATATCACGGCCAGTTGAGGCCATTGCCGCTAGGGTAAAGCGTAGGGCATCGGTACCGTGGGCTTCGATGCCATTTTCAAACTCTTTACGGGTGCTTTTTTCGATCTTGGCGGCCAGTTGTGGCTGCATCATGTTGCCAGTACGTTTTTCAACAAGGGCTTCTAGATCGATACCGTCGATCATATCCAATGGGTCAAGTACGTTGCCCTTAGATTTTGACATCTTGTTACCCGCTTCATCGCGGATAAGGCCGGTCACATAAACGGTTTTAAATGGCACCTGTGGCTTACCGTCTTCATCTTTGATGAAGTGCATGGTCATCATGATCATACGGGCAACCCAGAAGAAGATGATGTCAAAACCCGTGACCAGCACATCGGTCGGGTGGAAGGTTTTTAAATCTTCAATATTGTCAGGCCAGCCTAAGGTCGAGAATGTCCACAGGGCAGAGCTGAACCAAGTATCCAGTACGTCTTCATCTTGGCGCAGGGCGATAGCATCATCGATATTGTGCTTAGCACGCACTTCAGCTTCGGTGCGGCCCACATAAACTTTACCGTTCGCATCGTACCAAGCGGGGATGCGGTGACCCCACCATAATTGGCGAGAGATACACCAATCTTGAATGTCGCGCATCCAAGAGAAGTACATGTTTTCGTACTGCTGCGGCACAAACTTAATATCGCCATTTTCAACGGCTTCGATGGCAGTTTTCGCCATAGGCGCAACGGCAACGTACCATTGGTCGGTCAGCATCGGCTCAATAACTACGCCTGAGCGGTCACCGTAGGGCACTTTTAGGCTGTGTGGCGCGATTTTTTCGAGCAGACCTAAGGTTTCAAACTCTGCCACGATTGCATCACGGGCTTTGAAACGATCTAAACCTGCGAAACGCTCAGGTAGGCTGCCATCTAAGGTGGTGTTGATGGTGCCATCGGTATTGACGACTTCGGCTGATGCGCGAATGGCCGCATCTAAGGTCAACACGTTGAACATGGGCAGCTTATGGCGCTTACCAACTTCATAGTCATTAAAGTCGTGGGCAGGGGTGATTTTCACGCAACCTGTACCAAAAGCCATGTCCACATAGTCATCGGCAACGATTGGGATGCGACGATTAACGATAGGCAGCAGAATAAATTTGCCGATCAGTGCTTGATAACGCTCATCGTCTGGATGAACTGCAACCGCGCTATCGCCTAACATAGTTTCTGGACGCGTGGTGGCGACTTCGAGGTAATCTTTACCGTCAGCAGTCAGTTCGCCATCGGCTAATGGATAACGCAGATGCCACATGTGGCCTTGCTTTTCTTTGTTTTCCACTTCGAGATCAGAAATCGCGGTATGCAGCTTGGGATCCCAGTTTACTAAGCGTTTACCACGGTAAATCAAATCATCTTCATAGAGACGGACAAACACTTCTTGAACGGCTTTAGACAAGCCTTCGTCCATGGTAAAACGCTCACGGTCCCAATCCACAGAGGCGCCCATACGACGTAGCTGCTTAGTGATGGTGCCGCCCGATTGCGCTTTCCATTCCCAGACTTTTTCCATAAAAGCATCGCGGCCAAGATCATGGCGGCTCTTGCCTTCTTCGGCTTCAAGCTTACGCTCAACCAGCATTTGAGTCGCAATACCCGCATGGTCAGTACCGACTTGCCACAGGGTGTTTTTACCCTTCATACGTTGGTAGCGGATCAGGGTATCCATGATGGTATCTTGGAAAGCGTGACCCATGTGCAGACTGCCCGTCACATTGGGCGGTGGGATCATGATGCAATAGTTGCCCTGTGAGGCATCGCCGTGGGGCTTAAAGTAACCTTGCTCTTCCCAGTTTTGGTAAAGAGTCTGCTCAATGGACTGAGGATCGTATGTTTTTTCCATGGGAACGTATCTGTCTCAAGCTAAATTAAGTGGATGTGTTGCTAAATTTTGGGTTGTTAATTCAATCCCTAAGCCACGATATTGGCGGTAGCGTTCACGTGCTATCGCCTTATGTTGGTCGTCATTAGCTACAAAATCGAAGATTTGACCAAAGTTTACCGCAAATGGCGGTACTTGGTCTGCAAGATTAATCAGAAGTTGACGACTTTTGTTAGGTCCAAGTCGATCAAAACCGATTTCAACGGGGGAACCCGTGGTTGAGCCTTCACCTTTGAGGTTATGGGGGACAAATGCACTGGGTTCAAACTGCCATAGTAACTCGTCGATTTCGAAGGCGATGTTCTTGTCCTGACAGTGAATATAGACCTGCTGCTGGTTTATAAATCCCTGTTGGGCCAAGCGGCAAGCCAATTGATACATGTCACTAAAGGCCGTGTTCACGCCCATCGGCGGCAGTAGATAAAACAGCGCTTGAGTCATGATTTCAATGCCTTGCTTTGAGTTATGGACGAACGGGTAAGTCTACACTAAAACTCGAGCTGGGTTAACGCTTAGCTCTGGGGTTTTTAGCGGTAGATTAAGCTACGGGGGACTGGTGTTTCACTTAAACAGTTACTGTGCGAAATGTGCATTAGCTTAAGAACAAGCTTGATACTAAGTGCTTAAGTAAATGGTTGAACGACTATGGAGTATAAAAGCAAAGCGCACCCGAAGGTGCGCTGGTTGAAAGACTGGTCAAACAAACTATTCCTCCTAGGTTATTGAGCATTGTTATTAAAGGATTCATTGACGCTTTGTGAATAAACAAACAGATATTGCATTAGATTTGTTTATTCAGCATGTTAACTCACTTTTCAACTTACAACTTTAGCTTACATTTTCACTTACGATTACACTTTAGAACATAGATAAAGAAATCTGGCCGATATTAGTACTTAAAAAGGTACTGGGTATTTTGCTGTTAAGCAGCTCGCCTTGTTTCGTGTTATCTAAATTCTTTTTACTGACTATTTGTAATATGCCCACTTGCTCATATTACCGATAACGCTATTAACCTCCTCATATTGTTTGACTGTTAAGAAGCTAATTCACCTAAAGTGGCCTTTCATGGTACCTATGCGGCTCTATTGCTAACGTCCTCCTCTTGGTTGTTACATTTGGGCTTGAAGAGTGTGTAAGACTTAAACTGGCAATATGATGTAGTAGGTTACTCCTTAATGATCGACTCGTGTGTTAACACCCATTAGTGCGTTTGTCGTTAGTTGTTGGTCATCGGTTTGTACTTTTAGTAACCTCGCATCTCATTTGATAATCAGATGGGAAACGCATAAACATTACAGCTTGGCGTTACCGAATTTATGTGGCTGCTTTAATGCTTTATGTGACTACGTGTGTCACTGTTTTTGAGTGTGAGTTTTGTATGGCGGCGTACTCCTTCTTGTGGTTGTATTAAATGCTATTAAGCTGAAATTCACATCACTTCGATTCTGCTGTCACTTAGTAAAGTGTAGTAGTTATTTAAAGGTTCACACTCTTTTTACTGGCCATTAGGATGGCCTATCAAACTTTTGCTAAAAAATGTGACCTATTAAACCTTATCTACTTTTATGCTCTCGAAGTGATGTGGTCTCGCACTAACATCGAGTAACTTAAGCTGCATCTTCCTCCTCGTAATCATCCTCGACATTAATAGCCTCTTCGGGATGAGCAATGGATGTAAAACGTTGTGCTTCAGGTTTGTGGGTTAATCGATTGAGTTGCTTCTCTAATTTTTGACCCATAGCAGTGATAGCTGCATAAAGATTATCGTGTTTAGCTTGAGCAAAAAGTTCTCCATTTGGGATGCCAACCGACGCTTCAATTTTGAAACCAGGTTTCTCCTCGGTAATAATGACATGGGGATTAATCAACTGCACATCATGTCTAGAAAGTTTCTCCAAACGGCTTTCAATGCGTTCACGGATTGGGGCAGTTACTTCTAATTGCTTGCTCGTAATCTTTAGCATATGTCGAACCTTCTATTTATTTTCTTCAGTTTCAGATTACCAATCTACACCTTTAAAAACGAGATATAAATCACATTTTTTGTCCAGTTAGATACTGTTCGTTGGATATTTGATCGCTTAGACAAATCTCGGTGATTCTTAGCCAAAAAGGCTTGTATTGGCTATCAGAACAGGCCATATTTGATGGGATAACTCCGCAGTCTTTCCTATCATTTACCTATCTTTACTTTAAGTTTTTCACTAGATCCCGATAAAATACCTTCACTTATTTCATTGTTTCGTCGAGTGGCAGGTATTATGGAAACCGAACATATCAAAGTTAAGGTCTGGGATTTACCCATACGCTTTTTTCACTGGGGCATGGTGGCCCTAATGGCCTTATTGTGGTGGAGCGCCGAAGTGGGCGAAATGCAATGGCACCAAATCTTTGCTTATAGTCTGTTGATCTTGATTGGCTTTCGTCTTTTGTGGGGCTTAATTGGCAGTGATACAGCCAGATTTAGCCACTTCGTGCACCACCCTAGGGTTGTGTTTGAGTATTTAAACGAAGTTCGATCAAAGGGCGTGTCTGTGGTATTAGGACATAATCCGATGGGCGGTTATATGGTAATTGTGTTGATTGCCATTATTAGCTTACAGCTAATCACTGGACTGTTTGCTACCGATGATGTGTTTACCGAAGGTCCGCTATACAGCTATGTGAGTGCTGATACGGGTTCGTTTCTCACTTGGTTACATAAGATGAATTTTAACCTGATCTTAGCCTTAACTGCCGTGCATGTGTTGGCGGTTATTGTGCACGCGCTTAAAGGTGACAAGTTAGTCGGTGCGATGGTTAGCGGTTACAAGTGTGTATCTAAGTTTGAGTATGCAAAGTTAGAGTCTCAGTTGGTTTTTAAATCACTGTGGCTGGCATTAATCCTGCTGCTAATCATCGCAGGGGTTGTATTTACTTATTTGATGTGGCCTGTAGTGCAAGTGCTTTAGCGGATGCTTAGGAGTAAAAAGCCTGCATATTGCAGGCTTTTTACAAGAGATTACGAGAACATTAATCTTTTTTGTAAATGTCATGGCAGCCTTTACAGCTCTTGCCAGTATCCATAAAGGCTTGCTTGATTTCAGCTTGGTCACCTTTTTGAGCAACAGTCGCTAAAATTGCAGCATTTTCTTGGAAGGTTTTCATCTTAGCGTCAAAGTCAGCCTTGTCTTGCCATACTTTGGCTAGGGCTTCGGTATCGCCTTTATCTGAACCTTCAATAAAACCTTCGAAAGGGATGTGTGAAAGCGCAGCGACATTTTTTGCGCGCATCGCAAAGGTTTCAGCATCGAAAGGCTTTTTACCTTTCATCATGGCGCCCATATCACCAAAGTTATAAGCAATTAAGCTGAATCCAGATTGGCGATATTGAATCGCATCTTTTGCATCTTCAAAATTGTGTGCTTGAGCAGTTGAAGCCAATAAGGTACCGGCAACGAGAGTTAGGAGTAATTTTTTCATCGTATTCTCACAAATTAGCGTCGAAGTGTGACATTGCTCTGCTATTGTACACAAATTAACTCAATGTACTAGAAGCATTTTTGTCAGTTTTTGTCTAGGTAGGAGGGATAAACGTAACAAGTTATTTGTTGGTAGAGTAAATCTGCTAAACTGCCGTTGTAATGCTTAAACAATACTTATGGGGCGATTATGCGAGCCAATTGGGACTTAGTATTAGAAAAAATTTTGAGCCATGGGAATTATGAAGAGCTGTCGGTATTGTTTCATTTATTGCTGACCGAGGAAGAGCGCAGCGCTATTGCCGGTCGGCTAAAAGTCTTCCAGCTATTGCTAAATGGAGAAATGAGCCAGAGACAAATTGCTGCCGAGTATCAGGTGAGTATTGCGACTATTACCCGTTGTTCTAACTATTTAAAGAATATGGCACCCAGCCATAGGGATAAAATCCAACAGCTTATCAGTTAATTATTTGGGCTCCATTGGACTAGATATTTGATTAAAACTGGGGAGTTGTCGGTATTTTATGTCGGCGGTGGATGGAGCGTCTAACGAGAATATAAAAACTATAACTGAGTAACATAATGGCCAACAAAGGATAAAGATTTTTAGGGAAAAATTTAAAAATAGCTAAGGCAGAAAAGAGATAAATAAAAGGCAATAAATCGTAAATTGTCTTAGGTAGATATCCAGATTTTCGGCGTTTTACAGGATCGGTTCGGCGATTTTGAGAACGTAAATTGTAAATTCTGGCGCCCAAAACAAACACAACAAGAGCAGCAATCAGCGCATAATCAGGTTCTAGCAGCATAAAGCTTAAACAGCCTAGTACCATATAGCCAAAGGGTAAAACTTCATATACTGGTTTTGCTAACATATGCACTCCGTTGCGTGATGTTTATATCGATTTGAAAATATTGTTTTTTTTAGCTGAAAATGCTGTTTGATTTTAAACTTCCCTATTTACCTGCTGATTATAATCATTTGGCGATAAAAAAAGCACCTCCTTATTTAAGGAAGTGCTTTTTTATCAGCTCCTCTGGGAGGGCTATTAGGCTTGTGAACCTACATTAGCCGCGGCAGCCGCAGCCACCGTTGCCATCACATCCCGCTTTAGGTGTGTCACAAGCTTCGTGATCATGGTCATGGTGGTGATGCCCATGGTCATCAGAACCCCCGCAGCAGCCACCAACATCATGACCTGAGCCACCACAGCATCCGCCGCCATGGTCATGTTCATGGCTGTGTCCATGACTGCCACATCCGCCGTGTGCATGAATATGTCCATGGGCAATTTCTTCAGCTGTCGCTTCACGTACATCGATGACTTCAATGTTAAAGCTGAGTGCTTGGCCTGCTAATGGATGGTTGCCATCAACAATCACAACATCATCTTTAACTTCGATGACTTGAACTGGACGCTGGCCCATTTCGGTTTCTGCAATAAAGCGCATACCTGGCACGATGTCTTCGATATCACCGAATGCATCTAATGGTACTGCCTGGCGAAGGCCATCATGGTACGGACCATAGGCCTCTTCGGCACTGATCGTCACGTCCAGTTTTTCGCCCTTAATTTTACCTTCTAATGCGGCTTCTAATCCTGGGATTAGGTTTTCTGTACCATGCAGATACAACATTGGTTCGGCATCAAAAGAGTCTTCTAAAAGTCTGCCTTCTTGATCTGATAAACGGTAATGAATGGTTACCGCGCTGTGTTGGGTGATCTTCATATCGCCTCCGGTTCGGAATGTGCGCGCATAATAACGCGCTTTTAGGGTGCTGGCGATAATTTGAAGTTGCTTATGTTAGATATCGCACAGCTTTTTGTGAGTTCGATTTACTGAGATTAAGGACGATACAAAAGATGAATTGTGGTTTTTTATGAGTTGCCCTTTGTTATGTGCGGAAACAGACTGAAATGCTTTAATTTTCGAATGATGAAAAAATATCATTATAAATTATTTATTTTTTAATAGGTTAAATTGATTGTAATTGTCTGGCGTTACGTTTACGTAAACAGTTTTATATTGATGAAAACGTATTTTTAGCCTATGAAAACTTGATATTTATTAATCTTGAATCACTAATTTACTCAAGTGAAAGATTTGTGCATAAATAATCCAGTTTGGGGGTTGACAAGGTTAGGTGAAAAAGGCAATTCTGTTTAACATCACATTGACATAGATAAGTCTAAACGTATGCATAGCCTTGGTTTCGTAGTAATTACCATTATTACAACCACCACTACAACCACCACTACAACCACCACTACAACCACCACTACAACCAGAGTGGGGGCGGGCTGATACACCCTAAAGAATTTTAACGACGAGCCCGCTTCCCACAAAGAAGCGGGCTTTTTTGTTTTTAGCTTATGTTTCTTAGTCGGGCGCGGTACAGGAGATCAAGATGAAAGTGATGAAATTTGGTGGTACCTCGCTTGCAAATTGGCAGCGATTTTCAATGGCGGCGGATATTGTTGCCAAGGCAGCGAAAGCTGAGCCGGTCGCGACAGTGCTCTCTGCGCCTGCAACAGTGACAAACGCTCTGCTAGAAATGGTCGATGTGGCGGTGAAAGGGGAAGATTATTCACCAGTCATTCAACACGTTGAGCGGGTGTTTACCTCGCTCTATCAGGATGCGGTTAGTTCTGGACTCTCTAGTAGCCAGAGCGAAGTGCTGTTCGCCGGACTAAGCGCGCAGCTTGCACGTTGGCAGGACAGATTACGCGGTATTACGCTGTTGCAGGAATGCCCAGACGGGGTGCGCGCCGAGATCGTGGTTGCGGGTGAGCGTTTGTCTGCTGCGTTGATGGAGCAAGTCATGCTGGCAAAAGGCATTACTTCGGCGCAGCTAGACCCACGTGAACTATTTTTAGGCCGTGGTCGTCCGCTAGAATCCGTGGTCGATATTGCCGTCAGCAAACCGCGATTCAAAAATCTTGCCCTCGATGAGAAGCGGGTTTGGGTGATGCCCGGCTTTACCGCCGCCGATGAAGACGGCAAGGTTGTGACCTTAGGCCGTAACGGTTCTGATTACTCTGCTGCCGTGCTGGCCGCTTGTTTAGATGCTTCAAGCTGCGAGATTTGGACCGACGTTGACGGCGTATACAATACCGATCCTCGGGTTGTTACCGATGCTAAGTTGTTGTCACAGCTCAGTTATCAAGAGGCGATGGAGCTGTCTTACTTTGGGGCTAAGGTGCTGCATCCTAAAACCATTGCGCCTATCGCCCAGTTCCACATCCCCTGTTATATCAAAAACAGCTTTAATCCCGATGCGCCCGGCACTCTGGTATCGAATCAGGCCGATCAGAGCGGCTTGCAGGTGAAGGCCATTTCTAATTTGGATAATCAAACCATGTTTGATGTATCAGGCCCTGGTATGAAGGGCATGGTCGGTATGGCGAGCCGCACACTGGCGGCGATTTCCCGTAGCGGTGTTTCTGTGTCACTCATCACCCAGAGTTCTTGCGAATACAGCATCAGCTTTTGTGTGGCGACCAGTGAGTCCGCCAAGGTGAAATCGGCGCTAGAGCAAGAGTTTGAGTTAGAAATTAAAAGTGACTTGCTAGAACCGATTGCAATGCGCCATGACTTAGCAATCGTCTCCTTGATCGGTGATGGTATGCGTACCCATAAAGGTGTGGCGGCGCGGTTCTTCCAAGCCTTAGCGCAGGCGAGTGTGAATATCATCGCGATTGCCCAAGGCTCCTCCGAGCGCTCTATTTCAACGGTGATCGAACAACGTAAGACCAAACATGCTGTAGCCGCCTGTCATCAAGGCTTTTTCGATGTGCAGCAGTATTTAGATGTGTTTTTAGTGGGTTGCGGTAACGTTGGCGCAGGCTTACTGGAGCAGATCAAACAACAGGCGAGCGTGCTAAAAGAGCAGCACATTAGCATCCGTGTCTGCGGTATTGTCAATTCAAGCAAAATGTTACTCGATAGTGCGGGTATTGATTTAAACAATTGGCAAAACCTGCTTGCCGATAGCCAGCAGCCAAGCGATATACCTGCGCTATTGGCGTGGGTGAAAGAGCAACAGTTATTAAACCCTGTGCTGGTGGATTGTACTTCAAGCGATCAAGTATCGAACCAGTATTTAGAGGTGATGAACGCGGGCATGCACGTGGTGACGCCGAATAAAAAGGCTAACACTCGCGATTACGCCTATTACCAAGCTTTGCGTCAAACAGCATTAAAGCAACGTCGGCAGTTTCTGTATGAGACCAACGTGGGCGCAGGATTACCCGTTATCGATAACTTGAAAAAACTGTTATTCGCCGGTGATAAATTGCACAAGTTTAATGGCATTTTGTCAGGCTCCTTATCCTTTATCTTCGGTAAACTCGATGAGGGTATGTCACTTTCTGAGGCGACTAAACTGGCGCGGGAAAAATGCTTTACTGAGCCCGATCCTCGCGATGATTTAAGTGGCATGGATGTGGCGCGTAAGGTACTGATTTTGGCCCGTGAAGTGGGGTTGAAACTTGAGCTAAATGATATTGTTGTCGACTCAGTCTTGCCCGCAGGTTTTGATGATTCAGGCGATGTGGAAAGTTTTATGGCGCGTTTACCCGAGGCTGATGCGGCGATTGCGGCGCGAGTGGCTGAGGCGAAAGCGCAGGGTAAAGTGCTGCGTTATGTGGGGCAGATTGAAGAAGGCGCGTGCTATGTGCGTATCACCGAAGTCGATGCTACCGATCCACTTTATAGCGTAAAAGGCGGTGAAAATGCCTTGGCATTCTACAGCCGTTATTATCAGCCGATTCCCTTTGTGTTGCGTGGATATGGTGCGGGCACAGAAGTGACTGCGGCAGGTGCCTTTGCCGATGTATTAAGAACCTTAAATTGGACTCGTGAGGTGAGTGTATGAGTTTGACCGTTTACGCTCCCGCCTCTATGGGTAATGTGGGTGTGGGCTTTGATTTATTGGGCGCAGCACTTGCGCCTATCGATGGCAGTTTACTCGGCGATAGAGTCACGATTGCGGCGGCGGATGCTGGGGTGAGCCTCACTCAAGTGGGAGCTTGGGCGCATAAGTTACCCAGCAATCCCGAGGATAATATCGTCCATCAATGTGCGGTGTTTTTCTTAAAAGCCCTTGGGAAAGAAAACCAAGGCGTGGCATTAACCCTAGAAAAAAACTTGCCCGTCGGCAGTGGCTTAGGCTCGAGCGCCAGTTCTGTGGTTGCAGCGCTTTATGCGCTGAACGAGCATTTTGAACGCCCATACGATAAACAAGCGCTACTCGAACTCATGGGCGAGTTTGAGGGCAAGATCAGCGGTAGCGTGCATTACGACAACGTCGCGCCCTGTTATCTGGGCGGCATGCAGCTGATGCTCAATGTGCCCGGCGCTATCTGTGAGCCGATTCCCAGTTTTAAACAATGGTATTGGGTGGTGGCGTATCCTGGAATTTCACTCTCAACGGCCATGATGCGTAAACTCATGCCAGAACAATACGATAAGTCTGTGGCCATCGATTTTGGGCGTTATTTGAGTGCCTTTGTGCACGCCTCTTATCAGCAAAACGCCAAGCTTGCGATTCAAGTATTAAAGGATGTATTGGCTGAACCTTACCGCGCAGCGGCGATTCCGGGTTATGACAATGCCAGAGCAGCGCTCGCCGAATTAGGCATGTTAACTACTGGCATCTCGGGCAGTGGGCCAACGCTGTTTTCTGTGACTGACGATCTCGCGATCGCTAACGCCGCTAAGGCGTGGTTAGAGGCTCATTATCTGACCGAAGCGGGGGGCTTTGCCCATGTTTGTCGCCTCGATGAGCAAGGCACGCGCCGAGTCGATTGATTTTTCTTACTTTTAAAAGCATTAAGCCTAAGCCTTAAAGGTTTGGCACTGATAAGGTCGAGTGAGCATGGAACTATATAATTTAAAATACCCTTCGCAGAAAGTGAGCTTTAAGGAAGCGGTGCAATTAGGACTTGGTAAAGACAGAGGGC
Organism: Shewanella sp. DNRA4; assembly: GCF_012843185.1. Classification (NCBI taxonomy): domain Bacteria; kingdom Pseudomonadati; phylum Pseudomonadota; class Gammaproteobacteria; order Alteromonadales; family Shewanellaceae; genus Shewanella; species Shewanella sp. DNRA4. Next base: position 38,515 of record NZ_JABAIP010000011.1, on the reverse strand, counting down.
TGTTTTTTCCTACTCAAATCCCTGTGTTGCACGATATTGAGGCGCTGCTGGCGATGCCTTTTGTCGAGCGCAGTAAAAAAGTTCTCGGCGCTTGGCTCGCCTCTGAATTGGGTCAAGATACGGTAGATCAACTGGTTGAGCGTGCCTTTAATTTCGATTTACCCTTAGTGGCAGTCGATGAGCAGCGCTCGTGCCTCGAGCTTTTCCATGGGCCCACCTTAGCATTTAAGGATTTTGGCGCGCGCTTTATGGCGCAATGCATCAATGTTTTTGCTCAAGACTCGCGCTTAACCATTTTAACGGCGACATCAGGGGATACAGGGGCGGCAGTGGCCGATGCCTTTTATGGTCTAGATAAAGTCAATGTTGTGGTGCTTTATCCTAAGGGCAAAATCAGTGAGCTACAGGAAAAAATGTTCACTACTTTAGGCAAGAACATCCACACAGTCGCGGTTGAGTCAGATTTCGATGCTTGCCAGCACTTAGTCAAACAGGCATTTGAAGATAGCGATGTGCGAGATGGTTTGCATTTAAACTCGGCTAACTCTATCAACATCAGTCGCTTACTGGCACAGATTTGTTATTACTTCGAAGCGGTTGCTCAGTCAAAACAGCGTCATGAGGCCGATCCTGTGATTGCCGTGCCCAGTGGTAATTTTGGTAATCTCACCGCAGGTTTGTTTGCTAAAGCCATGGGCTTACCCGTTAAACGTTTTATTGCTGCTACTAATGCGAATGACACTGTGCCACGCTATTTAGAGAGTGGCGATTGGCAGCCTAATCCCACTCAAGCCACTATGTCCAATGCGATGGATGTGAGTGAGCCAAGCAACTGGCCGCGCGTTGAAGCTATTTGCGAGAAACTCGGTTGGCCATTGGCAGACTTAGTGGGGATTCGCCTGTCAGAGGTGCAAACCTCGGAGGCGTTGGCAGATCTTTATGCTAAAGGTTATGTATCTGAGCCCCATGCAGCGATTGCGGCTAAAGCGTTAACCCTTAACTTAGTGCCTGGTGAAGTGGGGATATTTTTAGGTACGGCTCATCCCGCTAAGTTTAAGGATGTGGTCGACAGGGAGCTTGCCCTTAACTTACACCTTCCGCCTGAATTAAAAGCGGTAGAGCACAAAACAATATTATCGGCTGAATTAGCAGCTGATTTTGCCCAGCTAAAAAACCATTTATTTGCGGTATTAAACTAGGGCGTGTTGACGTTTCGAGATTAAATTTTGTTCGTTCTGGCAAGCACATGCTCACGAAGCGAGGAATGAAGTGTAGTTATTCTACTCAAATGACGAGTGACAAAGAGCAAGTGCTTGCCAGACGAACCCTTTGGGCAGCACTTGGCTGAAGTTTCTGCAGCGTTATCGTCCGTTTATGTAGAATGCTACACAGCACGGACTTTGCCTTGCATAAACATCAGCCAAATTGCTGCAAAAACAACCCTAAAACGTCAACACGCCCTAATCTTGTAAACGACGATAAATACTAACTAGATGAAATACAAAGGGAGTCGTTTGACTCCTTTTGTATAGATGTTTTTATTATTGTTCACGCTAGTTCGACCAATGGACTGTACTGAGCAACTTGATGGCATCAAGTTGGGATGCCGACTAAGCTTAGATCGAGTCATAAATAAGCCGTAGTAGCTTACATAGCATTAAGCCGTAAAAACTGAGTATTAAACCGTAAAATCATCGAAGAATAACTCGCGACGGGGCAACGATAATGCCAAAGTGCATTTTTCAGTTTAGCCATATCTTGCTGTTATATATTTTTATTTTCCCCGCTTGGAGTGTTCCATCCGAAGCGAATGTTTCCGCTTGTTCGAATCCCATTAAAGTCGGTTATAACGATTGGCCTCCCTATGCCTGGCAAGATATGCAGGGGGAGGCTCAAGGACTGGATGTTGAATTACTGCGTGCGTTTGCTGAGTTTTTGGGATGTGAGATTAACTTTATCAATGTCCCTGCGAAGCGTTCACATCAAATGCTGAAAAGTGGCTCACTAGATATAATGATGGGTGCTACAAAGACCGTCGAGCGTGAAGAATATTCATTTTTTTCAGATCCCTACCGTGATGAAGAAGTGCGCTTATTCGTATTAGATGAAAACAAAGACAATGTTAAGTTAGAACGATGGCAGGATATTTTTACTCAAAAGTTGCGGCTCTTAGTGCCAATCAGTGGTTGGTATGGTGCGGATTATGAGAAGACTCGAGAACGTTTAGCACTGGAAAACTTATTGATACTGAGTCCTGATGTCGACAAATCAGTGCAAATGCTCACTTATGACAGAGCGGATCTGATGATTGGGGATGCTATAGCGATGCCCTATATTGCAAGTCAACACCAAGGGGTCAGGTTATCAGCACTTAAACCGATATTGGACCATAATCCAATACACTTAATGCTAAGTAAGCAGAGTATGTCTCCCCTACTGTTAGCGCAATTTAATCGTGCAATTAAGGCGTTAACAATCAATGGTGAAATTGCGCGAATTGTCTATAAATGGCAGCAAATTTCGCTGGCACAGCAATCGAAAATCAGCAATCAATATGGCCCATTTTATCGCTTGTATGCTGGGTTATTAACGTTTGATATAGCAAGATAAGCGCTATTCTAATGAGTATGCAAAATGATAAGTCTATGACACATTTGCTAAAACATCTCTTATTTTAAGTTACTGCTCTCTCTATCAATTTCTGCTAGCTTGTTGGGTTACTGGGTTAGACTTTGGGTCATTATTGGTGAATTTTGCCCACTAGAAAGTCCATTGCTAACAATAACAATAGGATAGAGATTACACATGAAACTTCGTCACTCCGTTGCCTGCTGCATGCTCGCCCTTGGCACTTTGTCTGCAGCGCAGGTATTTGCAGCACAATCGACTAGCAATCAAGGTTATTACCGCGCGCCAGCGTTGCATGACCAGACCTTAGTGTTTACCGCTGAAGGGGACCTGTGGACGCAAACCCTAGGCCAAAAGGCGGCGACGCGCTTGACTACCTTGCCTGCTGAAGAGCTCGGCGCAGCCATCTCTGCCGATGGTAAATGGGTGGCTTATGTGGCCAATTATGAGGGCGCGAGTGAGGTTTATGTGATACCAGTGGCTGGTGGTGTGGCCAAACGCGTGAGTTTCGAAAACAGCCGAGTGCGCGTGCAAGGGTGGACCAGTAAAGGAGAGGTGCTTTATTCCACCGACACTGGCTTTGGCCCAGCGAATAATTGGATGCTGCGTCTTGTCAATCCCGAGAGCTTAACCACAACCGATCTGCCCTTAGCCGATGCGGTGGAAGGGGTGATCGATGCCAATAATCAGTATGTCTATTTTACCCGTTTCGGCCTGCAGGTGACGGGCGATAATGCAAAGGTATATCGCGGCGGCGCTAAGGGCGAATTATGGCGCTTTAAACTGGGTGGTAAAGACGAGGCACAATTACTTAGCAAGCAGCACCAAGGCTCGGTCCGCCAACCTATGCTATGGCAAGACAGACTCTATTTTATTAGCGATAGCGATGGTAATGACAATCTCTGGTCAATGGCGCTTGATGGCAGTGATGCTAAACAGTTGACTCAGTATAAAGATTGGCAAATGCGCGCTGCCCGTATGGATCAAGGCAAAGTGGTGTTCCAGCAGGGCGCAGATATTCATGTTTTTGATATCGCCTCCGCTAAAGACTCATTATTAGATATTGAATTAACCTCCGATTTTGCCCAACGTCGCGAACATTGGGTAAAAGATCCGATGGATTATGCTACCTCCGCTAATCTTGCCCTTGCTGGCGATAAAGTGGTGATTACCGCCCGCAGTCATGTGGCGATTGCTGGGACTGATGGCTCGCGGTTAGTGCAAGTCGCGCTTCCTGGCACTTATCGAGTACGCAATGCCATTCTGAGTCAGGACGGCAAGTCGGTTTACGCCATCAGCGATATGAACGGCCAACAGGAAATTTGGCAATTTCCTGCCGACGGCAGCAGTGGTGCTAAACAGCTTACTAAAGATGGTCATACTTTTAGAATGTCGCTGAGTCAGTCAAGCGATGGTCGTTATCTTGCCCATGACGATAACGACGGTAATGTGTGGCTATTGGATCTAAAGAAAAACACAAACCAAAAAATCATCAGCAACGGTGAGGGACTTGGTCCCTACGCTGATATTCGCTGGTCTAGTGATAGTCGTTTTATTGCGCTAACCAAAGCTGAAATCGGCAAGCAAAGACCACAAATCGTACTCTATTCGGTGGATGAGAATAAGGCCCAAGCACTCACCAGTGACAAGTATGAATCCTATTCACCGACTTTCAGTAGTGATGGTCAGTGGTTATATTTTCTCTCCAATCGCCAGTTTACCGCAACGCCAAGCTCACCTTGGGGTGACCGCAATATGGGGCCTGTATTTGATAAGCGCAGCCAGATTTTTGCGATTGCCTTAGTGAAGAATGCCAAGTTCCCCTTCAGTAAACCAACGGAATTAGTGGCAAAGGCGGCAGAAAAAGCTGACTCAAAAGATAAACCGACGCCTGTAAAAATTGATTGGGCGGGAATTAGCGAGCGTTTATGGCAAGTACCTGTTGATTCGGGTAATTACAGCCAGCTATCCGCCATTGATGGTCGTTTGTATGTACTCGACCAAGCGATTGGTGATGAAAGCCAACCTAACCTCATGACAGTTAAGTTCACTGAGCAGCGCCCTAAAGTCGAAGTGTTTGCTGAAGATGTGGCTAACTACAGTGTCTCTGCTGATGGTCAAAAGTTGTTGCTGCGTAAACAAAGTGATGAAAAGTCGCTGATGATTGTTGATGTGGGCGATAAACTCGGCGATACCGACAATGCCAAGGTACAGACTGACCAATGGCAATTAGCGATTTCGCCAAGCTTAGAATGGCAACAAATGTTTGAAGATGCGTGGTTAATGCATAGAGATTCCTTCTTCGATAAAAAAATGCGCGGTCTCGATTGGCAGGCAACCAAGGCTAAGTACCAACCATTACTCGCACGTTTAACGGATCGTAATGAGCTAAACGATATCTTTATGCAGATGATGGGCGAGTTAGATTCGTTGCACTCGCAGGTGCGTGGTGGTGATTTGCCGAAGGACCCTGACGCGGCGAAGGGCGCGAGTTTAGGCGCTCGATTACAGCAAACTAGCGACGGGGTGAAAATTGCCCACATTTATCAAAATGATCCCGAACTGCCGAGCCAAGCATCACCTTTGAGCCGTATTGAAGTCGATGCGAAAGAAGGCGATGTGCTACTCGCCATCAATGGCACGCCTGTGGACAATGTGGCTGATGTGACCCGCTTATTGCGTAATCAACAGGATAAGCAAGTGTTACTGGAGCTTAAACGTGGTAGCCAAAGCCATAAAACCGTAGTGATGCCTGTGAGCACTCTGGTCGATGGCCAATTACGTTATTTAGATTGGGTCAACCATAATGCGGAGGTCGTGACCAAGGCGAGCCAGGGCAAGATGGGTTATCTGCACTTATATGCCATGGGCGGCGGCGATATTGAGAGCTTCGCCCGTGAGTTTTACACCAATTATGATAAAGACGGTCTGATTATCGACGTTCGCCGTAACCGTGGTGGCAATATTGATAGTTGGATTATCGAAAAACTGTTACGCCGCGCTTGGGCATTTTGGCAGCCAACCCATGGCACGCCTAATACCAATATGCAGCAAACTTTCCGTGGGCATTTAGTGGTGTTAACCGACGAGCTGACTTACTCAGATGGTGAAACCTTCTCGGCGGGAATCAAGGCGCTGGGAATTGCTCCGCTGATAGGTAAACAAACCGCAGGCGCTGGAGTGTGGTTATCGGGTCGTAACTCACTCACAGATAAAGGGATGGCGCGGGTCGCCGAATATCCGCAGTATGCGATGGATGGTCGCTGGGTACTCGAAGGTCATGGTGTAACACCGGATATCGAGGTGGATAACTTACCCTTTGCGACCTTTAACGGCCACGATGCACAGCTCGAAACCGCCATTAGCTATCTTAAGGATGAATTGATTAAGCAGCCTATTCCAGCATTGAAGGCGCAACCTATGCCAGCGAAAGGTATGGCGGAAGATATAAAGGCTAAGTAGTTGGCTTAACGTAAATTTTTAACCGAAATTTAAGCTAATTCAGCTAAGCTGAGTCTGTTCAATGTTAGGGCGTGGTCTTGTAGTTCCCAAGACCACGCCCATTTTTTTGCCTATAGATTTGGTGCTGGTTAACGGTTCATCGTTATTTTTGCGGCAAGGTAATTGGTCTATGGCAAGTCTATCTGCATGAACTTGCCTATAACCATCAAAACTTTATTTGAATATCCGTTGCTAAGCTATTAGCGATAAAGCAGTTTGCATGGGCTTTTTCGTGAATTTTCTCAAGTGTTTCCTGAGTGACTTCCACACCTTCAGCAAAAACGACCTTAGGATTTAAGATCATTTTAGTGACGGCAAGTTTACCAGCTTCATTTTTTCCTAGTTCCGCAGATGCTTCATCGACATAGGACACGACGGGGAGGCGTTTGAGGTGCGCAATGGCGAGGAAGGTCAGCATATGGCAGGAAGACAGCGCCGCGAGCAGGCTTTCCTCTGGATTGACAAAATGTGCATTGCCCTTGTACTCAGGGGCTGAGGATGCCTGAATCGTTTGACCGCTGCCAAAGGTAATACTGTGATCACGGCAAAATTCGTCTTCTTCTGCTGGCGAGGTTTGCCAATTCACTGTTAAGTTAAAGCCCATGTTTTTCTCCTTATTGCAGGACATCAGGGCACTATAGCTTAGCTAAAAAGACTTCTCCAGCATGGGGCGCACAGTTTAGTGCGCCATCTGTGAAACGGTTTAGATCCCACCACTTAACAGTAAGCTGCCAGTCAATACACTGCCAGTAACTATCCCTATGGGAAGGTGGCGTGGGCTGTAGCTTAGGGTCAAAATCACTAACATGGCGGCTAGTGAGATGATCCCCATAAACAGAATACTGCCATAGGCCCAGCCTTGCCCGTGGGCGCAGGTGCTTAAGCTAATGATTAATAACAGCCAAGCAAACAGGGTTAACAGGCGGCTCTGCCATTGTGACGGTGGGCGTTTAAACACATCTTTAAAGTGGCCAAACTTAGCTAACGCAAACAGCGCAAGGGAGAGATAACTAAGCCCGAGAATGCCGAGCATAGGGATAAATTCTGGCATCATGACTTTGCTTCCTCCAAGGGCGATGAGGTAAGTTCGGTTGCGTAAGTGGTCTCAACGGGTTTTCGCATAGGTTTTTTATCTGAAATAGTATTTTTTCGATTCGGTTTTTGCAGTGTTTTTGCCACCACAGAGAGCTTGGTGCTGGAAAATAGCATTACTACACCGATTAAAACCGCTAACACATCAAAACCAACCAAAGCCCACTGTTGAGACTGGATATTATCAATAAAGTGGCTTGGCGATGTGAGTGCATTGAGTATGGGCAGCGCACAATATAGTGTGCCAATCAGCACCAGAGCTATTTGCCAATCGCGTCTGCTGCGCCCGAAAAATGCCCACACGCCCATAGCACCTAAAGCAATAAAGAAGCTGTGTACTTCCCAAGCGGAACGCGTTGCAAAATCGGCGGGTAATATGCGATTGGCATAGAAAAACGCAGCCGTACCCAAGGGCAAGCCTAAGATAAACATGAAGTTTAATCCCTCAACTAAGCGCAGGCCACGGCTCGGTTTCTCGCCTTTATCGATTGCCTTTTGCTGTTTCTGGCGCAAACGAATCGCCCACATTAAGGTGCCAGTCGCTACCATGGCGCAGCCGAGTAAGCCGCAGAAGAAGAACAAAATACGCAGCAACGGCGCAGCAAAACGCGCGGTGTGCAGTGACATCATAGTGTCGTAGGTTGCCACCGTTCCTGACACTTCGTGTGGACTGGCGTATTTGAGTTCACCTGTCACGCCGTTAAACACGAGGAGTGTTGCTTCATCGGTGACATCTTTGCCAGTATTTTGATAGAAGGTCACTTGGCTATTTTTATCTTGAGGATAGGAAACAATCACCAGCTTGATTGGCGCATTACCCCATTCAGCCTGAACTTGGGGTAACAGTTGGCTTAAACGTACTTGCTCGGCATAAATGCCTGAGGCCTTCTCCGTTTGTCTTGCCGGATTGAGTTCTTTTAAAAAGGCTTGATTATCCTCAGGATAAGCTGTGCTTACCGTCCATGGGATATAGATCAGCATCAAGGTAATAAGGCCGGTATAGGTGATCATCAGATGATAAGGCAGTGCAATAACAGAACTGACATTATGGGCATCGAGCCAAGAGCGTGCGCCCTTGTTTTGACGAAAACTAAATAAATCCTTAAAGATACGCTTATGGATAACGATACCGCTGATAAGGGCAATCAGCATAAACATAGTGCAGACGCCCACAATGTAGCGCGCTGTAATGGCGGGCATATAGTGCAGGTCGAAATGTAAACGATAGAAGAAGTCACCCCCACGACTATCGCGGACGTCAGTGATGACGCCACTCCCATCAGCAAGTGCCGTATGTTGCTCGATTTTGCCACGACGTTGCCCTTTTTCAGGCGGCAGTTGCCAAGCAAAGCTAAGCATAGGACTGCGCTGGGTCGGAAAGTTTATTAACCAGCGTTGTGTTTCCGCTGGCGAATGACTCTCAATATAGTGTTGGCCCTTATCAAGCTGGCTTATCAATTGATTTGCTTGATAGTCTTGAAATGTACCGCGGTGAAGTTCTGGCTCAGCCCATAGGCTGATTTCATGGCGAAAATAACTCAGGCTGCCTGCAAAAAAGATCAGCAATAATACCCAGCAAACGAGTAAACCCGCCCAAGTGTGTAGCCAAGATAAGGTTCTAAAAAAGGTTTCTTTCATCTTACTGTCCACACACCTTAAGCAGAGTAAAACACAGGAGGCTAAATAACATCAGATCCCGCCACGCATGCCAGGTTTTACGCACGCAAAAGGCATAAATAATGGCGATGGCATAAAACAAGAATGCCAGCATATTGGCCGTTAATGTGCTCTCAAATCGAGACATTGGCAGTATTTGAGTCAGTAAACAGGCCAGCGTTGCCGCTGCAATATAGCCAGCCAATAACGCAGCACTCGCGCGAACAAATACCTGCAAACCAAATTGAGTTTGCTCTTGTTTTAGCCACCGAATGGCGGCTTGAAAATAACCCGATACAGGACGTACAGCTATCGCTGAGAGGGGGGAATTTGATGTTGGGATATGTGACATAAGTGCTACTTATTTCAGTCAATATTAAACGGTTAATCCAAATGCCAATTCAGCCATAGCTGAATACAGCGGGCATTCTAATGAGCTATCAGGCTATTGTTTTGATGATTATAACGCAGTTGATTTAAATGATAAACAATATCATTTGCATTTATTGAGGCAGTGCACAAAATATCCTTAACACATTTTGAGTGCTAGCTCGCGTTATGCGTAACCCTGTGCAATATGTCACAAATGTTTGGTTTTATTGATGAGATTGATCTTACTTGTTTAGCATTTGGTTAAATTTTCTGCTTTCAGTGTGAACTTAATCAAAGTAGGTGTTCTGTCATTTTGGCAAAATCCCCTGCAACTTTCACTTGGAGTCATTTTGATATCCCTATGCAAACACATTCAAAAAAAGGTGAAAAACACCTATCTGAAAACGCAATCCTACTCTCTACGACCGATTTGAAAGGAAATATTAAGTACGTTAATCAAACCTTTTCGCAGATAAGTGAATATAGCGTTACTGAGTTGCAAGGGAGTCCTCACAATATCGTTCGTCACGAGGATATGCCTGCTGCTGCGTTTAAAATGCTTTGGGATAGAATTAAAAGCGGCAAACCTTGGATGGGCATAGTCAAAAACAAGACCAAAACTGGCGGTTACTATTGGGTCAATGCCTATGTTGCACCTGTATATGAAGATGGCAAAATTCATGAATATCAATCAGTACGTCGCCAGGCGACACCTGAGCAAATCAGAGCGGCTGAAGATGTTTATCAAGGCATTAATCAAGGTAAACAACCTAAAGCATTAAAAAAAGATAGCTTAGGATTTCGGGGGAAAATTCTCTCCTCCATGTTTTTATCTATTACGGCGACGGCGTTTTTGGCATGTTACTCCCCTTTATTAGCCGCACTTGTGGGGGCTTTAGTTGCTTGGGTATTGTGGTACAAGCTTATGCAACCATTACAAGCATTAGTTAGCGTTGCTACTCATATTATTGATGATCCCGTCGCGATGGGGATTTATACCGGTAGACAGGATGAAATCGGGAAAATTGATCTGGCTCTGCGGTTTTTAATTACTGAAATCGGTGGGGTTGTTGGCCGGATGGCGGATTCAGCAAGTGAAATACAAGAGCAGAGCGTCAATCTCAAACAAACCATCACTAATACCTGGGAGCATGCCGATAGTCAGAGCGTGCAAACCACTCAGGCGGCAACGGCAATGGAACAAATGAGTGCCAGTTTTGCTGAGGTAACAGATAATATCCATCGCACGGCATCTGAAATGGTCTCCAGCCATGAGGCTGCACAGCGCGGCCATTCACGGCTTGAAACTGTTATCGAAGCTATCCATCAACTGAGTGTGCAGGTAAGCCATTTTTCCGATGTGGTCCAAACCATAGAGCAGGATAGCCAAGCGATTTATCAAGTGTTAGAAGTTATTCGCTCTATCGCCGACCAAACTAATCTACTGGCGCTTAATGCGGCAATTGAAGCGGCACGGGCTGGGGAGACTGGCCGGGGATTTGCTGTCGTTGCCGATGAGGTGCGGCAATTGTCTAGCCGAACCAGTCAGTCAACTTCACAAATTGAGCAAATTGTGAGTCGATTTAAAGATAGCACGCAAAAAGCGACATCGACGATGACGGCAGGTCAAGAGCAGGTGAAACGTTCTGTCACTTTAGCGCAGGATGCCAGTGTGGCTTTTGGTGAGTTGTTATCCTCTATCGCTCGGATCAACTCTTTAAGTGATGACAATGCCGCAGCAATGACTCAACAGACATCTGTAGCGGCGGAAATTAGCCGTGCTATCCATGTGATCAGCGATTTGGCGCAGCAGAGTTTAGAGCAGACTCAAGATGCGGCGGCTAGGGGCGAGCAGGTTTCGCGCTTATCGACAAAAACTCATCACCTATCACAGCAATTCTGGCAACAAAGCGTGCAGCGTAAGTATTAGCACTTGGCATTCAACTGGTTGGTTTATTTTTTGTCGGTTATAAATCAACCAGTTAATTTATTTTAACGTTCCCGTATTGTGCCATTTCTTTGATGAGTCTCACATTTAGCTGCTGCTAATACCTGTTTCATTCGAAATATTTGTCTAGGGGGCTTGTGTTTTATTTGCCATGCCCCAAGCTCTAATAGTGAAGCGAAAAAAAAGTAAAGACACTAAAAGGGACAACCTATGAAAATTAATCTTTCTGGTCACCATGTCGATGTTACTGATTCTGTCAAAGAACACGTTAACGAAAAGTTTTCAAAAATCGCCACTCATTTCCCCACTCTCATTGGGCTTGATATCATTATTGCTAAGGAGCATGGCGAGTTTCAGGTTGAAATTCGAACAAATTACGAAGGCAGTCGCATCTCCGCCTCTGGTACGGATGAAATCATGTACCCCGCGATTGCTGCAGCAGCTAAAAAATTGGATGCTGCACTAAAACACCGTAAAGGTCAGTTAAAGGCCGATTTACATGAAAAGCCTACCTGCACAACGCCACCTATTGCCCATGAAATTATCCAAGAGATGGATTTACGCTAGTTTTTTGCGGCAGTAATTACATTGAAAAGGGCCTTTAAGGCCCTTTTTCGTTGGTGGGCCCGTCCTAAATTAAGCCGATTTGTAAGCCTTTTAGTACTGCTTGAGTACGGTCTCGGCAATTGAGTTTAGCCAAAATGGTTGAAACGTGGTTTTTCACGGTTCCTTCGGCCAAAAATACTGCATCGGCGATTTCTTTATTGGAAAACCCTCCCGCCATATAGCGTAAAATCTCTTGCTCGCGAGCTGATAACAACGCTTGAGTTGCAATGTTGAGAGGTGCAGGAGATAGAGATGCATGAGATAGGTGCTGCATCTGTTCAAGTACTGAAGGTTCTATCAGATACTCACCTTTGGCAACTGTTTCAATGGCATGCAGTAACTTATCCAGAGACACATCCTTCAATAAGAAGCCATTTGCGCCGGCATGTAAGCTATTTAAAAACAATTCGCTGTCATCAAAGGTGGTTAACATTATTACTGGTAAGGGATTTTGTGCGGCGCGAAGCTGTTTTAGCAAACTAATACCATCGAGCACAGGCATGCGAATATCGCTTAATAGTAAATCTACGGCTTCAGTTTCCAGCAGCCTAAGTGCTTCTTGACCATTCTCGGCCTGCCAAGTCACCTTGATATGCTGAGAAATGGCAATCAGGCTCGCGATCCCCTGACGAACTAACTGTTGGTCTTCCACTAATCCCACCCTGATAGTGTGAGGTGCGGATGGGTTATCAGTTGTGATTGCCGATTGAAGTTTTTCCATAAGTAGCGACTTATTCCTTGTAACCCGTTTTGTTGGGATGTCTTTTACATTGTTGTATTTTGTGGCAGCCGGATAATAAGGCTACAACCTTGAGCATCTTCATTGGGCTGCAAACACACCTTTCCATTAAAGGCTGATAACCTTTCCTGCATGCTATTGAGCCCGATACCTGTTGAAGCGGTTTGGTTGATACCTTGACCATTATCGTTAAGTTGAATGATAAGTTCGGTTTGTTGCTGTTGCATCGACAGCGTGAACTGATTGGCCTTGCCATGGCGCACCCCATTACTGATCCCTTCCTGCAATACCAGTAATAAGGCTTGAGCCAGTTCAGTCGACTGTAGCGGCACTAATGATTTATACCGCAAGCTAACATTAGGTAAACGGCTTGCTATTGCATCAAGCGGCGGCTTTAAGTCGAGGCCAATATTAACCCGCTGCGCACGAACCACGGCGCGGATACTCTCTAATAATTCCTTGGCAAGTGATTTACTCTGATTGACTGTGGATTTGAGCTCCGTAGGTGCTTGATGACTTAATAGCTCAAGTTGCAATGATAACGCAGTGAGTTGGTGGCCGAGAATATCGTGCAAATCCCGTGAGATCCTCAACCTTTCTTGCTGCTCGCTGGTTTGACTCAGCAAGGCTCTCGTGGCGATAAGTTGTTGATTAAGATGTTCCTGTATCCGGCGAGACTCGCGCTCGGACAATCTCGCTTGACTACTGCTGTAAGCAAATAGCTGGAATCCCATATAAATAAGGACATTAAAAATAATACTGTTTGAGGTGTGTGAGTGCAGAATGAAGTAATAGCTAAGATTGGCTAACAGGATTTGTCCTATCGCGGCATTGCGGCTAAAGAACTCGGGTAACAGTGACGCCCATATTACGAGCAAGATGGGTAACAAAGAATGCTCACTTAACAGCATTAAGCCGAGGGTACAGCAAACAAGTACTATGGTTAAAAGCCTATTTATCTTGAGACTTTTACGAGAATGTTCGAAGATTGTCAGCAATAAAAACAATAATATAAACAATGCATAAAGTGCTAAATGGCAACTTTTGTTGAGCGTGGGTAGCTTGGCTTGAATATCTTGATTAAATCCCAGCCAAGCGACAAGTGCCCAAGTGAGGCTACCCGCACCAATTAGCATCGTTTCTGCTTTGGTTAATCGATTTCCTTGCACCTATTTGCTTCCTTCAATCACAATTTATCATCCATTCTAAGGCAAGTATTCCATAAGAAACTATGTCTATCACGCAGGCAAAATCTTAATCCGCTAAGTTATTCGAATTATTTATTTAATTCAGTTTGTGAAGTTTTATCTGATATGTGGTTTATTAACCACGCCTAATAGCGCCAGCTATATGGAGATGCTGCATATTTATTTCAAATCAATATATTAGAGTCCTATCTCAATGTGAGCAGTGTTTTTGATAAAATCAAGCTACGTTGTTTTTATTAAGCGGGAGTTGCGGTGTCGTTAGCCTATGAGGTAATGAGTTAGTGATAGTAGGAATGCAACCTTGGCATTGCGATACCAATTGCCGGATGCGGTAACGCTTTACTACTCGCAGGTGTTAGTGGTCGGTGGGTATTGTATGGATATGGCGCCGCTTTCGGCAGTGGCAACTATTTTCCATAATGATTATGGCCCATCGCGATGATGAGTCCCTCCATGAAGCGCGCTACGAGATCTCGCGCGTTTGGCCAAGTGTGCAGCGATTGAATTTCATGCATGATCGCAAATAAAAACGCAGCTCATTGGCTGCGTTTTTGTTAAGTAAGATTTTAATTAATCTTGAATTTCTGCATTGTGATAAACGTTTTGCACGTCGTCACAATCTTCTAAAGCGGCGATAAATTTATCGAATACTGCCACATCTTCACCGGACACTGGGGTCATAGTTTGAGGCACAAAAGTGATGTTCTCGACTTCAAAGTTGATGTTAGGCATTGCATCTGTCAGTGCCGTTTTAACTTTGAAAAACTCGGTGTGTGGTGCGATAACACTGATCATGCCATCTTCCACTTCAACGTCATTCACATCGACATCGGCCATCATTAGAATTTCGAGGATGGCATCTTCATCTTCACCGGGGAAAACGAACACGGCAGATTGGTCAAACATATGGCCTACTGTACCGGGTGTACCAAGTTTGGCATCGTTTTTTACAAAGGCTTGACGCACTTCGGTGAAGGTACGTTTTACGTTATCGGTTAAGCAGTCGACGATGACCATACAGTTACCTGGGCCGAAACCTTCATAACGGGCAGTATCATAATCTTCACCGCCACCACCTTTGGCTTTATCAATAGCACGTTCAATAACGTGTGCTGGTACTTGATCTTTCTTCGCGCGTTCGATTAAACGACGGAGTGATAAGTTGCCGTCCGGCTCGACACCACCTTGTTTGGCGACTACGTAAATTTCTTTACCGTAGCGTGAGTAAAGGCGGGTTTTCTGGCCAGCTGTTTTCGCCATGGATTCTTTACGGTTTTGATATGCTCTGCCCATCTTGATCTCGTTAGCTCAAAAAAATTGCGCCGATAGTAGCAGTTTTCTTGCCGTATGTGCAGTCACTCGAGTTGGAATTCTTGTCAATAAAGCGATAAGCACCACATTTTGTCAGCTAAAAATGGCCAGAGTATTTTAGGAAGGATTTATTGGGTAATTCGGCGAAATCTATACTAATGTCTAATGCCATAAGCGCGTTAGAGCGCTGAAGATAGACTATAGGTTTTAGGATGAATAGTTCAATTTAGTCAGAAGGATAGACTCACTACGCAGTGTTTGAATTTGTCTATTCTGCTTACTGCGGCCAATCAAATAGCAATGGATAGCAAGTGAATACTCACTTCTCTCACTTTGCATGTTCGTTTTCTTGGTGAGATACAAATATGGAATTACAACATAAAATCGTCATTGCACTGAGTTTAGTCTTAGTTGTGTTTGGCAGCCTTTTACTTAATGCCATCTCCTTATCCGGTTTTACACATGCCTTGGTTTTAGGCGGGATAGTTTGTGTGTGGGTATTATGGATTGTTAAGCGTTTTTTGAGTATCAAGGCGCCAAATCCTGATGAAAATGCTCTTAGGCTCAATCGGTTAAGCTCTCCTGAACATGATATCAGCGTCCAAACCAGTAAGATTGCAATTGGTGCAGCTGAGGTCTCACATTTTATTGATTTATTGAATAAATCGATTGAGTCCAATGGTGAACATGCGAGTGCTATCGCGGTGGCTGCGGCGCAATTGAGTAATACAACTGCTTTGCTTGGTGATAATGCCAGCAGCATTTTAGTCCAAACCCAAGAGGCTGAGCGCTTGAGTGTGCAAGGCAGAACTCAAGCAAAAAAGGGCGTATCTGCTATCGAATCATTAAATGCTGATATCAACACTGCCGCTCAGCAAGTGCAGGCCTTAAAGTCAAAAGCTGAACAAATTCAAAAAATCACCGAGGTCATTAATTCGGTTGCGGAACAAACAAACTTACTGGCATTAAATGCTGCTATTGAAGCGGCAAGAGCTGGAGAGCAAGGGCGAGGATTTGCTGTGGTAGCTGATGAGGTTCGAAGCCTTGCCGGAAAAACGGCTGGAGCGACCCAAGATATCGGTAAGATGCTGCTCGAAATTCGTGCTGAAACAGACAAAAGTTCAGCGTTAATGGAACGAGTGGTTTTGCAAACTGCTGATGTTGTCGGTGCGATGGGGGAGTTGGATGGTCACTTTACTGATATCTCAACCTCTGTAACTTGTTCTGCGCATGCGCTTGGAGATATGGAAGAATCCCTTAAGCAATACAATCATACCACCAATGAGATTAGCAACTCGGTAGCGCAGATCCGTGACTCGCTGACTGCGACAGGAAGACAAAGCATGACGGTTTCTGAGCAGGCGTTTACCCTGTCATTAACGACAGAGGGTATATTTAAAGCATTGTCTCATTGGGATACTCAAACCTTTGATCAACAAGTGCTATTAGTCGCTAATGAAGCGGCAAAAGCTTGCGGAGAGAAACTTGCGCAAGGATTAGCTAATGGTAGTTTTACGGAAGCAGAGTTGTTTAGTCCCAAATATCAGCCAATTGCCAATACTCAGCCGCAGAAATATACCACAGCATTTGACCGTTTCACCGATCAACATTTTCCCGCGATTCAAGAACCGATTTTAGCTAAGCATAGTGAGATCATTTATGCTGGAGCCGTTGATAAAAAAGGTTATTTCCCAACCCATAATAAACGCTTTAGCCAAGCATTAACGGGCAAAGTTGAGGTTGATATGGTGCACAATCGCACTAAACGCTTATTTAATGACCCTACGGGCAGCCGTTGTGGGACACATACGGATCCTGTTTTACTGCAAACCTATAAGCGAGATACCGGGGAGATTATGCATGACTTGTCAGTACCCATTTATGTTAATGGTAAACACTGGGGCGGTTTTCGAGTGGGGTTTAAAGCGAAGTAACTGTAGTTTAATATAGAATTAACGCTTTTATTTTGTAGATAAATATTCATCTGTCCTTGTTGCTTAAGTGTGATCGATTGCGCGGATTTGATTAACAAAATAGAAATAGATTGGCATCTATTTGCCGAAGTGCTTAAATGATGTGATATTCATGGCGCGATGATGTCTTTATCTTTTGTACAAAGTTATATCGCTTTGAGTTTTTAATTTGTTGATTTTAAATGGTAAAATAAGTTTTTGGTTTTGTTTTCATAAGAGATGAATGGAGACTCTTGCCACTTTGATCGATAGCAGTAGATACTGCTTAATGTGAGTTAAAAGTTATGCAAGCAACACAAGCGACTGTTACAGTTTTGTATTATGATGCGCCCGTTGGGTTAATTATGCACAATTCGGTGTTACAAGGTTTACCTGTTAGCGAGTCAGGTCGTGTGATGATTCCTGCAAGTTTTCGCAAAGGAAAATCCATTATTGCCGTATTAGAAGGTGAATGTAAGATTTTGAACTCACTCGGTGAGCGTGTTTTTGCACAGGCAAATATAGGTTAAGAAAAAATATACTGGCAAAACATCATATTGAAAGGACGATAAGTTGATTTATCGTCCTTTTGCTTTATGTGTTCGGTTAAATAAGCGTCAGGTTCGACTGTTATCTGCAAACATCATCAAACAGTTTATTGGCTAATTGCTGCAATATCTCCGCCTGCGGATGGGTGTGGGCGAAGGTTCGTAAGCCATAAATTCCCATCATTAAATATTGTGCTCTCTGCTCGCTATTGAGCTGCCCTTGTAACATTCCTTGAGAAGCTGCAAATTCAAATTGTGCGGTGAGTGCGTTTTGCCATAGATGGAGATTCTGACTGATAATATGTTGAATCTCATCGTCTTGCTCGGCGATTTCATTTAACGCCTTGGTCAGTAAACAGGCTTGCTGGCTATCGCAGCTGATACATTCGACGACTACATTATCTAAGTAAGTTTTTAAATTTTTAAGCACTGGCTGGTTGTTGGAGAAGATAAGCTTGAATTGCTCGTTTCTATCCTGTTGATATTGCTCGATAGCGGCAATGAGTAATCCACGTTTATTACTAAAAGCACAGTAAATGGACCCAGGGTGTAATCCGGTGGCTTGGGTGAGATCTTGCATGCTGGTCTTGGTATATCCCTTACGCATAAAGGCCGCCATTGCCCCCCTGAGTACTTGCGCCCTATCAAACTCTGCGTTTCGCATTGCATTCTTACCTCTTACCGATACTTGCCGGAGATTCTAACTAATTTTGAACAAACATTCAAAAATGTTCTTGAATGATCATTCAAATAGTAATATCTTGAACGTACATTCAAGAATGGGGTTTAACCAATGACGATTGAAAATGCAGTGAACTCTGTAGGTAATCTATTCGACACCTATAAGCTTAATGACACGATAACCTTAAAAAACCGTATTTTGATGGCGCCATTAACGCGCTGTATGGCTGATGCCGACTTGGTTCCTACCGATGATATGGTGGCTTACTATGCACGCCGTGCTGAAGCCGGATTGATTATCTCTGAGGCCACGATTATTCGCCCTGATGCCCAAGGCTACCCAAACACTCCCGGTATTTTTACCCAAGGGCAAATTGCAGGCTGGCGCAAAGTGACTGATGCTGTGCATGCCAATGGCGGTAAGATTTTTGTGCAATTATGGCATACAGGCCGTGTTGCTCATCCACATTTCTTCGGTGGTGGTGATGTGCTGGCTCCTTCTGCCCAGAAAATTGAAGGCAGTGTGCCAAGAATGCGTGAATTGACCTATGTAACGCCAAAAGCTGCAACGGTTGAAGATATTCAGGGGCTGGTGCGTGATTATGCAAAAGCGGCTGAGAATGCGATTGAAGCCGGCTTTGATGGCGTTGAGATCCACGGTGCTAATGGTTACTTGATTGATGAATTCTTACACCATGATAGTAATCGTCGTACCGATGAATATGGTGGCACACCAGCCAATATGTCACGGTTTGCCTTAGAAGTGGTCGATGCAATTGCCGCACGTATTGGTAAAGACAGAACGGGTTTACGTATTTCCCCTGGCGCCTATTTCAATATGGCAAGCGATAGCCGTGACCGTGCGGTTTTTGATTATTTACTTCCTGAGTTAGAAAAACGCGATCTGGCCTTTGTGCATATCGGTATTTTCGATGACAGTATGGAGTTTGATTACTTAGGCGGCTCTGCATCAAGTTATGTTCGTGCACACTATGGCAAAACGCTAGTGGGTGTGGGCAGCTATAGTGCACAGACGGCGAGCAAGGCCATTGCTGAGGATAAATTTGACTTAATTGCAATTGGTCGCCCCTTTATCGCTAACCCCGATTATGTTGCTAAAGTGCGTAAAGGCGAGGAGCTGGTGGCTTATAGTGACGAGATGTTAGCAACCTTGATTTAAGGTTTAGATTGCTACGCTGGTAAAAAAGGGTTAGCTAAGCTAACCCTTTTTGCTTTTTGTATCTGTTGTTCAATCGAGACTATGAATTCGTTTTGCTGAGTGCTCTCAAAGCATTAAGTTTGTGTTGGGCAATGCCGAACACGCAATCCGATGCATAGTGCTCTGCGTGTTTACTCTCATCGGTTTGCACTATCGCAGCGGCTTTACCTAATAGCAAAGTCATCGCTTGAGTAACATGGTTAATCGCCCAAATATGGAATTCACCACGCTCAACCGCTTCCACAATATCTTGGCGTAGCATTAAGTTTGCAATATTCGACTCGGGAATAATCACTCCTTGACTCGAGGTTCTACCCTTGATTTGACACACATCGAAAAAGCCTTCAATTTTCTCATTAACCCCGCCGATAGGTTGGGCTTCGCCAAACTGATTCATTGAGCCAGTAATGGCAATATCTTGTCTTAAGGGCAACTCACTGATGGCGGAGATAATAGCGCAGCATTCGGCCATTGACGCACTATCACCATCGACACCGCTGTAGGATTGCTCGAAGGTGAGGTAAGTGGTGAGAGGAATTTGCGCGGTTTTACCTAACACAGAGGCTAAATAGGCGGTAAGGATTAAAACGCCCTTAGAATGTATTCGCCCACCCAGTTTGACCCTATGTTCGATGTCCAGCACTTCTCCTTTACCATACGCGGTCGTGGCGGTGATGCGATTAGGCAGACCAAATTGATGATCTGAAGTAGAAACAACAGATAACGCATTGATTTGACCAACGACTTTATCGTGAGTATTAATTAGTGTGGTGCCATTAACGAAGCTTTCCATGATGTTGTCGTGCAGGCGGGAGACGCGTTTCTCTTGATTTTTAAGTGCCTGTTCAACATGCTGCTTTTCTATTTGTTCACTTGCTACGGCTTTTGCGCAAAAGTTGGATTCCCGTAATAGGTTGGCAATATTAGCAGAGTGCAGTGAGAGCTTCTGTTGATCCTGTGCCTCACGTGAGCTGTATTCAATGATGCGTGCAATGGCGCTACGGTCGCAGTGCAGCATGTTGTTATCGTGGACAATACTGGAAATAAATCGGGCATAATGGGCTTCGGAGTCGTCGGTTCTATCCATGACATCTTCAAAGTCGGCAGTTACCCTAAATAGTTCACTGAAATCAGGATCATAATGCTGTAATAGTTGATAGGTTTCATGGTCACCGAACAGGATAATTTTAACATCTAACGGAATCGGTTCCGGTGCTAATGAAATGGTGCCTGACAATGAGACTTCCCGCTCTAATGAACTCAGATCCAACTTGCGTGAACGCAATGCTCGCTTTAACCCATCCCAAACATAGGGGCGTTCAAGCACTTTGATCGCGTCCATTAACAGCACGCCACCGTTTGCCTTATGTAAACTTCCTGGGCGGATCAATGAAAAGTCGGTAAACACTGTGCCTCTGAAGGTGGCGTTTTCAACATAACCAAACAGGCTGTGGTAGCTTGGGCTTTCTTCGACCACGATGGGGAATTTCTGTTCGCCTTGGCATACAAGTACATTGACCTGGTAGCGGCGGGGCATTTTCTTTTCAAGTGAAGCGTAGGCAAGGGCGAGTTGTTCTTCACTTTCTTCAAGGAAAATATCTAAATTACTTAGGATATCTGCCTGCATTCCGGTTAAAAATGCTCTGACATCTGGTTGATGTTTGTACTTATCCTTCAAGGGTTTAAAAAAGTGGATCAACACATCCTTGGCAACTTGTTCATCATGTTCCTGCTGAGTATCACTAAATTCTTCTTCCCATTCAGTGTTTTGGCGAATAATGCTCCTTAGTTTTACTTCTAGCCCATTGATATTACTTTCAAATTGACTACGCTCGGCTTCCGTGAGGGCGCTGAAGCTGGCTTCATCATGGGGTTCATCACCATTGAGGGCGATCATTTGATAATCTCCCTGCATGGTTAAGCTCAGACTAATATTTTTTTGTTTGGCCTCTTCGCTGAGCTCTGTGAGTGCGGCTTCTTGCTTTTGTATCAGTTGGCTTTTAAGTTTTTCAGCTCTGGCATAATACATTTCATTATCAAAGGCTAAGGGTAATGCTCTTACCAGTTTGAGCATGAGTTTCTCGATGGATTTCTTAAACTCTTGCCCTGTGCCAGCGGTGAGTTTTAGCACTTTAGGGCTGCGGGTATCGTCAAAGTTGACCACATAGCACCAGTCAAATAACGCGGGTTTTATGGGATCGTGGCGATTGAGATAGCGCAGCATCATGGTTCGTTTACCGAGACCATTTTGGCCGATCGCATAGATGTTATAGCCCTTTTCTTTTATCCCCATGGCAAATTCTACCGCCTGTTGGGCACGTTCTTGGCCAACAATATCATCGAGTGGCGTGAGCTGGGCTGTAGATTGGCACTCAGTATTAAGCTGTTTAAGTTCTGACTTTCGGTAAAGCTGCTGGCTCGTTAACGGGATGGCGGGTGTGGCTGTAGGCACGGTAGGCATAAAAATCCTTGTTTTTCTTTCTGATTATTTCCATTGTAGACAATAGGATAATGTTATTGTCAATGAAAAGACGGTAATTTCTACTTAAACAATCCTTATGCGAGGGGGCTATACCTTGGGATTCGGCCCTGTTTGTAGGCGTGAATTTTTGCTTGCGAAACGAAGATGAAGATGTTTGATTTTTATTCAAATGTTTTATTGCTAAGCTTTTACTGACGTACTCATTTTTGAGTAGCTTTGAGTCTAACCTTTATCGACAGTGAGTCTGTTGGCGATAATGGTGTTTAAATTTCGTTATCTGAAACAAACTAATCTGCTAATAACTCAAATAATTATGTATTAGTGAATGACGATGATTGAGTGTCTGCGGTAATATCTGTCAATTGAGGGTGGGATTGTACTGGTTTTGTACTTCAGCCTAGGCTCAGATTTTATTAAGACAGTGGGTGGGTATTGTTGTCGGTGTAGTGTTTTTTAGGGGGGCGCTTGTTGTCCTTATTTAACATGGAATTGTAGAGGCTATAGTTAGCAAGCTTATGATTGATTTTGCAATTTCACAAAAGCAGTTAACAGATTGGGCAAACGACTTACAGTTAGTCGCCAATATCACTCAGTCGCATGCGGTGATTTTAACTGCGAATGTAGCGGGTGAATATCGTCAGTTAATTCAGTCTGAACGGTGCCAACTTGTTGATATAGAAGCTCTTGTTCGGCATTTTAATCATAAAGCTCATTTAAACCTCTATCAACATGCGACACCTAAAGTTAATACCCCATCCACTCGCTCCGCTTCCCATTATCCCTTCAACGAATCAAGTACCTTTAGTCATCATCAGGTTAATATTCCGTTGGATGTACGTCATGCTGCTGCATTCAAGCAAGCCTTGATCCCTGATGTAAAATCAACGCCAAAATGGCGTGATACCGGACTTGGAAGCTTAATTTATTTGCCTATCATCTGGAATTCTGGAGCGCATTTCGGGGTATTTTGTTTATATCATCATACTCCTTTACAGTTAGATGATAAGGCACTGCAACTCGCTTCCCTAACGGTTAATAGCCTACAGCTTAATTTGAGTGAGTTGCACAGGGCCCAACGACTGCAAATGGCCGCCTTGCGCGGTGATGCGAAGTCGATGGATGTTATTGACTTGCAGACCTTTATCGATAGTTTTGAAGAGCATATTTGGGTCAAAAATACCGACGGTGTTTACACCATTTGCAACCAAAGTGTTGAAAATGCGTGGGAGCTACCCCGCAGTGACATTATTGGCAAGACGGACGAAGAGTTATTTGGCAAAGCGATTGCGGATATTTTTCTTAATGGTGACAAACTTGCTATTGAGACTGGGGCGCCAATTATTGTTGCCGAATGTTTAGATGGTGAGAATCAAAATAAACACTTATGGCTAGAGACCCTTAAAATCCCCGCCTTAACGCCCGAGGGGGAACTGGCGGGCGTGATAGGCATGACCCGTAATATCTCTAAACATAAAGAAGTGGAAGAACAACTTACCCTCGCTACCAATGTCTTTAAACACTCCCTTGAAGGTGTAGTCGTGACTGATAGACACGGTAATATTACCGATGTTAATGGTGCCTTTTACGAGATTACAGGTTACTCGCGAGAAGAGTTACTTGGGCAAAATCCACGCCTATTTAATTCCGGCCGTCACGATAAAGCTTTTTTTGAAACCATGTGGAATCATTTACTCGATGCTGGTAAGTGGAATGGTGAAATTTGGAATCGACGTAAAGATGGCACTATTTTTCCGCAAAATATCACTATTAGCGCCATCTACGATGAGGTTGGGGAGATCCGCTATTTTGTCGCAGTCTTTGCCGATATCTCCGCTCAAAAACAGAGTGAAGCGCAACTTGCTCATTTAGCTTATTTTGACCCACTGACTCATTTGCCGAATCGCATGAAGCTGATGATGCAGCTTAAGCAAGAGGTCAGGCATTCGAAACGACTCAATGCCCAACTAGCGACAGTCTTTATTGATGTGGATTTGTTTAAACACATTAATGACAGTTTTGGTCATAGTATTGGCGATGAAATGCTGGTGGAACTGGCTAAACGTCTTCGCAGCCAATTACAGGAGCAAGATGTGTTGTCACGTATTGGTGGCGATGAGTTTGTGGCGCTGATTTCCGGCATTCAAGGCCATGAGGATGCTACAGCGGCAATTAACCAATTGCGCCAAGTATTTGATCTGCCTTTTGTGGTAAGCACCGGGGATCATTTACGCCTTACCGCCAGTATGGGGATTTCCCTTTACCCAAGTGATGGTAGTAATGCTGATACGCTGCTACGCAATGCCGATGCCGCCATGTATCGCGCTAAGAGTGAGGGGCGAAATAATTATGCCTTTTACACCGAATCATTGACCAAAGAATCGATCGAGCATTTAAAGTTGCAGAGTGCGCTTTATGGTGCACTTGAGCAAAATTCTCTGTATTTGATGTATCAACCCAAATTAAATTTGGTGACCCGCAAAACCGTTGGAGTTGAGGCGCTATTGCGTTGGAACGATCCGATTTTAGGACAAATTTCCCCAGGGATGTTTATTCCCGTCGCCGAGAAAATTGGCTTAATTTACGATATTGGTTTGTGGGTGCTTGAAACGGCTTGCCAGCAAGGTGTGCGTTGGTTGGCTGACGGTAAACAGTTTGGCCGCATTGCGGTTAACGTCGCAGGACAGCAGTTACAACGTGGCTCCTTTGTGGAGGACGTGAAACGTATCCTAACGCAAACAGGCTTACCTGCAACTTGCCTTGAGCTTGAAGTGACAGAAAGTGTGATGATGAATAATCCGGATGTCGCGATTCGTGATTTAAAATTGTTAGGTGATTTGGGCATTGAGCTCTCGGTCGATGATTTTGGTACGGGTTATTCATCACTAAATTATTTGAAAAAACTTCCAATTCATAAGCTTAAAATCGACCAGTCTTTCGTACGGGACATTCCCTTCGATACCAACAATACCGCGATAGCTAAAGCTGTGATTGCCCTTGGTCATGCCTTAAAATTAGATATTGTTGCTGAAGGGGTAGAAACCATCGAGCAAGCCGAGTTTTTAACTCAAAATTTTTGCGACCAAGCACAGGGATATCTCTTTAGCCGCCCACAATTACCAGCGGATGTTGAGGCTTTTTTTACCGAAGCGGAATTGTTTACCAAACCTAAGTAGTGGTGTGGCTGTGACCGATAAGCATGATATTAAAGGTGCGATCGTAAACTGGTCGCAGTCCGTCCGGTCTGCTAACATTGCGGCATGATTGTTTTTGGTGATGTTTCATGTCTTTTAGCGCGCTTTCCTTAAATACCCAATTAGTTAACACCTTAGCTGAACTTGGTTATCAACAACCCACGCCTATTCAAGTTGAAGCCATTCCCGCCATTTTAGCAAAACAGGATGTGATGGCGGGGGCTCAAACGGGAACGGGGAAAACCGCAGCCTTTGCATTACCCATTCTGCAACACTTAATCGCTGATAACGAAAACCTTAAGGCGCCAAAAGAAATCCGCGCCTTAGTTTTAGTGCCAACGAGGGAGTTGGCACTACAAGTTCAGCAAAGCTTTGTAAAATATGCGAAAGGCACAGATATTCGTGTGGGTATTGCCTACGGCGGAGTGAGTATCGAGGCGCAGCAAGCGGTGTTTAACGCCGGGATTGATGTGTTGATTGCAACCCCAGGCCGCTTGCTTGATCATTTACGTCAAGGTGCACTCAATCTTAGCCAATTGAACACACTGGTATTTGATGAAGCCGACCGGATGCTTGATATGGGATTTATGGATGAAATCAAAGCCGTGCTTAAGCAAGTGCCCGCTCACCGACAAACTCTGCTATTTTCCGCCACTTTGGATGATTCGATTTTTAGTTTCAGCAAAAACCTTCTGCGTAATCCCAAGCTGATTGAAGTGGCTAAACGTAATACGACCGCGGCCCAGATAGAGCAGCGAGTCTATGCCATTGATAGCGATCGTAAAACTGAGTTTGTCAGCCATTTAGTCCGTAGCAAAAATTGGCAGCAAGTGTTGATATTTAGTCGCACTAAACAGGGAGTCGATAAGCTGACCACTCAGCTCAATCAACTCGGGGTGGCAACGCAAGCTTTCCATGGCGACTTGTCCCAAGGTGCGCGGGAAAAGGTATTGCAGGAGTTTAAACAAGGACAAGTGCAAGTCTTAGTTGCCACCGATGTGGCTGCAAGAGGGCTTGATATTGCTGAACTACAGTATGTGATTAATTTCGAATTGCCGTTTATTGCTGAAGATTACATTCACCGTATCGGTCGTACTGGTCGCGCTGGCAGTGCCGGGGTGGCTATTACGCTTTTTAGCCAAGAGGATGCGCTACTGCTAGAAAAAGTCGAAGCCTTGCTCGATAAGCGTTTGCCACAACAATGGTATCCTGGCTTTGAACCCGATTTTAACAAAATGGTCTCCGAGCCAAGGCGCAATAGCAAAGCTGCTCAAAAACAACGGGCTAAAAAACGCGCCTTAGGTGGTAAAAAGCGCTAATTAAGGCGACAAGGTTGTTTCTGATAGCGAGCCGCCCTTTGATAGGGCGGATAATCATTTCACCAATGGCTTTGCATGATGATTCAGTTGGCTTGTTGTTCTTGCTATACCGCTCGCGTTATTAACTAAAATACACTTCAGCTTGGTTATTGCGTTGTCGTTCTTCATTTTTCTCAGTGGCTTCTTTAATTAGCTCCACTTTTTGAGCTTGGAGTAATTCAATTTTTTTTGCTTTTTCCTCTTCGGATAAGCTGTCATCACCTGCTATTTTTGCTATCTCCTCATCTAGCTGTTTAAGCTTATCCCTATCAATGCCTGTGCGTTTATCGAGAATCGCCTGCATTGCGTCTTCTAATCTATTATGCGGCTTTTCAGTCTCTGCCGTACCGGCAATATGTTGCACATTGGCGGTGTAATGTTGTTTGGCATTAGGCGCAAGCTGACCATAGGTATCACTGCTTTCAGCATCTCGAGTCACGCCGCTAGATAGGGTGACTGTATCTTGCGGGGCTGTCATTTGAGCTCTCGGATTCTTAGCAGGGCTTGATACACTTTGCGTTTGCTGAGTTTGCAACGATTTTACTTGGTTCAACGCGATGGCCGCATAGCTATTGGGATTGATGACAGTCATTTCCTTATTTTTCCTCGTTGATTTTCACTTTCAGATGCCGCGCCAATAGGGCAAATAAATTAAGCAATATCAAGGCCAAACTCTGGCGACTTTCGTTGGATTTTTAGTAGAAAAATATTTTTATAAAAAATTGTACAAAAACTTGATCCTTGTACAAGAGTGGTCCGTAATAGTATCTAAATTGATACAAGGAATCTCATTATGTACAAGTTTAATCCGCAACGTATTCAAATAGGGATCAGTGCGTGCCTGTTAGGGGAGAAGGTACGTTTTGACGGTGGTCATAAAAATTCCTCCTATTGTAATCAAGAAATTGCCCCATTTTTTGATTTTGTTCCTATCTGCCCAGAAATGGCGATTGGCCTAGGCGCACCTCGTAAAAGTATTCGTTTAGTACGCGATGGTGAACAAATACGGGTACAGAGCGCGGATGGAAGTTTAGATGTCACCGAAAAACTCAATGATTTCAGTGAGCGCAAAGTAGAAGAGTTAGATTTTTTAGGCGGTTATCTACTATGTGCTAAATCCCCAACCTGCGGTATGGAACGTGTGACAGAGTACAAGATTGGCACCAATAACGGCTCTAAATCCGGTATTGGCGTATTTGCCCGCAAATTAATGGAGCGTTATCCCCATTTACCGGTTGAAGAAGAAGGGCGTTTGCACGATATGGTGCTGCGGGAAAACTTTTTTACTCGGGTCTACGCCTATCACGACTGGCATACAATGCGTCACGAGGGGCTGACTAAGCATAAGTTAGTGAAGTTTCACTCCCGTTATAAGTACTTATTAATGGCCCACAGTCCTAAATGGTATCGCGAGCTTGGACCGATTGTGGCCAATATTGAGGATATTGAAGCGACCGCTGACCGCTATTTTACAGGCTTTATGACCGCCTTAAAAATCAATGCGACCCGTAGAAATCATACCAGCACCTTGCAGCATATTCAGGGCTATTTTAAAAAGCACTTAACTAAGGAGCAAAAACAAGAACTATCTGAAATGATTATGAAATATCGTCAAGGACTCTTGCCTCTGTTAGTGCCTATCACCTTGATTAACCACTACTTAAGACAATTCCCAACGCCATATATTGAAGATCAAGTGTACTTAAATCCCCATCCGGAGGAGTTAAAACTGCGTTATGCCTACTAGGGTTTTGCTGATAGGTGCGTTTGAGCAAAATGGCTTAACAGATACAAACCACGATTGGCGAAATGGTTTAGCACAACATGCTTGGGCCAACCAATCTGATTCATGAGTTAAGAGACAAAAATGGAAGATCATAATTTAGAGCTTGCTGCTGATAATCCCAGCAGTAGCGAATTACTGCCGATCGGTGAGGTGTCGCGGCTTACTGGCGTTAATGCGGTGACATTAAGGGCATGGCAGCGGCGTTTTGGGCTTGTTATCCCTGAGCGTACTCCCAAGGGGCACAGGCTGTATACTGCCGAAAATATTCAACAAATCCATGAGATTAATGCATGGTTAGCAAAAGGCGTTGCCATCAGTAAGGTAAAGCCATTATTGATAAGTTCGGCTAAAGCGATAGATGTCGCAAGTGTGCAATTTCAATCGTCTGATTTTTGGCATGAGCAGATTTTGGCGTTAAATACTGCATTTTTTGAGTTAGATCAGCTCAAGTTTCACCAAATCTTAGATGAAGCCTTGGGCTTATATCCATTTCAATTGGTTAAACAAAAACTGCTACAAGCTTGGTTTGCACAATTAATGCCTTTATTGGAGCCGCGTTTAGATGTGGAGCTGCTACTTGCTTGGTTAGACAGTGAGTTAGCTAGCCGTATCGGTGGGCGTTTAAGCGTAGCGGGGCTAGCAAGCTCGCCCCAGATTGCGTTAGTGCGTTTGCCTTATGTTACATCGCAAAAAAATACAGAGCCTACGCTTGCGCCCAGTTCAAGCCTTACTAACCGTTTGTATTGCCTTGCACTATTACTGGAACTTGCCGATTTAAGAGTCTCAGTGGTCAACTTAGGCGTGCAACATATCAGCAGTCTTGGGCTAATCAATAACAGGCTTAAGGTTGATGCGTTAGTGTTATTGCCAGAGGCGAATCACTCACTATCAAAGCAGACAGAGCTGCAAATGTTGCTGGAGACTAAGTCACTCACTTGCTATCTCGTTGGCCCTTTCGCGCCGACACTAACCACTTTATCGGACTATATCGCCCCTAGTGTTACCGAGATCATTCTGCAAATAACGGCCGCAAAGCAGCAACATAAAAAACAGTATCGTAGACAGAAAAACCAGGCTAATGCTGCACTGATTGAAGGAGAGAGCGCCGATGAGCATTAATCAATGCGGTTTGGAGAAACAGGCGTTAATGTGGTTTCGCCAAGATCTGCGCCTTACCGATAATCAGGCGTTTACGGCCGCCTGTGATTGGGTAAGGCAACATCATGCCGCCAAGCTTAAAGCGATTTACATTGCCACCCCAAGTCAATGGCGTCGCCATGATATCGCGCCAATTCAACTCGACTTTATTCAGCGGCATGTGAATCTACTGGCCCAAGGACTGGCGAGTTTAGGAGTTGAATTTGAACTCATTCAACTTGATAGCTTTAAAGATATTCCCGCATTTTTAACGGGTTATTGTGAAGAGCATCGTATTGGACGGGTATTTGCAGGACGAGAACCTGAGATCAATGAGCAAAAGCGCGATCAAGCTTGTATTGAAGCGGGGATTCCTTTGGTGCTTAGTGATGAACATTGCTTATTACCACCGGGAACTGTGTTTAATTTAAGCGGTGACATGTATCGGGTGTTTACTCCTTTTAGCCGCAAGTGGCGAGAGGTTGCCGCAAAGCAGCCGATTGTGCCGCTGGGTGTGCCAGCACCGCTTGGTCCTATCTTATCGGAGCCTAAACCATTATTTTTTAAAAATATCGGCTTTGCTGATTCTCCTGCCTACAAGGGCATTGCGCCATCAGAAACAGGTTTAAATCAAACCATATCAACCCCGCTTATCTCGAGTGAACAGTGGGCGGCAGGTGAGGGGCAAGCCAAGCGGCTGCTTAATCAGTTTATTCAGCAAAAAGTGCAAGACTATAAGCAAGATAGAGATTTCCCCGCCATTGATGGCACCAGTGTTATCTCCCCTTATCTGGCGATTGGTGTGCTCAGCCCAAGGCAATGTGTCGCGGCGCTTTTACAACGTTTCCCTGAGGTAATGGTTGATGACACTAGCCCCGGGCGAACATGGCTAAATGAGCTGATTTGGCGGGAGTTCTACCGTCATTTGCTGGTGGCTTTTCCTGATTTATCCAAGGGACACAATTTTAATCGCCAAGCCGATCATGTGCCGTGGCGCAACAATCAAAGTGAGTTTTTAGCTTGGTGTGAGGGCAAAACCGGCTATCCGATAGTGGATGCAGCTATGCGCCAACTTAATCAAACCGGCTGGATGCACAATCGCCTGCGTATGGTGGTGGCGAGTTTTTTAACCAAACATTTGCTTATTGATTGGCGTTGGGGTGAGCGGTATTTCCGCCAGCATCTTATCGACGGCGATCTGGCGGCTAACAACGGCGGTTGGCAGTGGTCGGCAGGATGCGGTTGTGATGCGCAGCCGTACTTTCGGATTTTTAATCCTATGAGCCAGAGCGAAAAGTTTGATCCAGATGGCCGCTTTATTCGTAAGTACTTACCAGAACTCGCATCTTGGGGCGTTAAGCGATTGCATCAACCGAATCAGCAAAAAATGCCTTCGTTGTTTGAAGCACCATTATTTGCATCGCAAGCGGATTATCCCTATGCGATTGTTGAGCACAATGCGGCAAGAGCAAGAGCGCTGACGGTACTGGGTGTGCTGAAAAAGGCTTAGACCACAAGTTCAACCTTAATACTTATCCCTTAGGGAGTGTCTGGATGATAAACCAAGCGAAGATTGAGCATAGCGGATTAGTAGATGATTTTATCGGCCTCTATCAAGCGTTAAATAAGGATAATCTGCATCTACTTGCAGAGGTCTATGATGACAATATTTGTTTTATCGATCCGATGCATCAAGTGAATGGCTTAAACGCGTTGACACAGTATTTTGCCAAGCTTTATCAAAATATTGGCTATATTCATTTTGAAATCAAAGAAGTATTACAGGATGACACTCAAGCATCGCTGTTTTGGCAAATGCAATATCGTCATCCTAAGCTCAATAAAGGAGAGATAGTTCGGGTTGATGGGATGAGCCAGCTTAAGTTTCATCAGCGCATTTATTTTCATCGGGACTATTTCGACCTCGGGCAAATGCTGTATGAACATTTGCCTTGTATGGGCGGACTTATTCGCTTGCTTAAAGATAGGGCGGCTAAGTAATGACCTCTTTGCTCACCAAAAAAATCAATACAGTGCTGATAACTGGGGCAAGTTCAGGTATCGGTTTGCAGTTAGCAAAGGATTATCTGGCCTTGGGTTGGCATGTGATTGCCTGTGGCCGTGACGCCTCAAAACTTGATTTGTTGGCGCAGAAGGAATTGATAGGCGCCACTTGCTTGAGTTTTGATATTAGCGATCGTGTTCAAGTCCAGCAGGCTGCTACTGAGCTGGGCGATATGCTCTCGAGCAGTGAATGTCTATTGGATATCGTGATCCTCAACGCCGGTAGTTGTGAGTATATCGACGATGCAAAACATTTTGATGATCAGCTCTTTGAGCGAGTCATACACACTAACTTGATTGCGATGGGCTACTGTTTAGGGGCATTTTTGCCTCTAATGCCAAAAGGATCGAAATTAGCCTTGATGAGTTCCAGCGCGATTTATTTACCCTTTCCCCGTGCCGAGGCTTACGGCACATCTAAAGCGGGCGTTAAGTACTTGGCTGCGAGTCTGTCACTCGATGTTGCGCAAGATGATATTCGTGTCAGCGTGATTTGCCCTGGATTTGTAGCAACCCCCTTAACCGCCAAAAATGACTTTGCCATGCCAATGCAAATTGATGTGCATGAAGCTTCATTGGCGATTCGTGTTGGTATCGAACGCGGCGACGCAGAGATCCATTTTCCAAAACGATTTACTTATTTGTTGAAATTGATGTCATTTTTACCAGCATTTGTATGGCAAAAAATGATCCAAAGAGATAGCCAAGCAAAAGCGCTAAAGGACACCGGAAGATGAAAAATATTGCCATTGTAGGTACTGGAATTTCAGGGCTGACCTGCGCTCATCTATTGAGCCAGTCACATAAAGTGACGGTATTTGAGGCTAATGATTATATCGGTGGTCACACTGCCACTGTGGATGTGGATTATCAAGGTAAAACCTATGCGATAGATACTGGGTTTATCGTATTTAACGATAGAACTTATCCCCGTTTTGAGCGGTTGTTAGCCCGCCTTAATGTCAGTATTTTGCCGACAGAGATGAGTTTTAGCGTGCACAATGCGCTCACTGGGCTTGAATACAATGGCCATCATTTTGCGAGTTTGTTTGCCCAAAAGCGTAACCTCCTGAATCCGCGCTTTTGGGCCTTTTTAAATGAAATTGTTCGATTTAATAAAAGCTGTAAAGCCATTTATCAGCTGGACCAATACCCTGATGCTAATTTAGGGGATTTCCTCGACAGAGAGCGCTTTTCAGCTTTTTTTGCTGAGCATTATATTTTGCCAATGGGCGCGGCGATTTGGTCATCGAGCATTGAAGATATGCGGGCTTTTTCGCTGCGCTTTTTTATCCGTTTCTTCGAGCATCATGGACTGTTAAATGTAACAGACAGACCACAATGGTATGTGCTGAAGGGCGGTTCACGCAGTTATATTCCTGATTTAATTGCACCATTTAAAGATAATCTCCATTTAAACAGCTCAGTTAGTGCCATCGAGCGCCATGATGATTGCGTCAAGCTTCAGGTTAATGGAGAGTGGCATGTGTTCGATGAAGTGATTCTAGCTTGCCATAGCGATCAAGCGCTTGGAATGCTAAGCGATGCTACCTCCGCTGAAAAAGCCATTCTGGGCGACTTGCAGTATCAGAATAATGAAGTGGTATTGCATACGGATACCCGCATTTTACCTAAGCGTAAAGCGGCTTGGGCAAGTTGGAATTATCGCTTAGATGGCGATAAAAAACGTCCTGCATCAGTGACATATAATATGAATATCCTGCAGCGCTTACCTAGCGACGCGCCAACGTTTTGTGTGACGCTTAATCAGAGTGAGCTCATTGATGAGTCGAAAATTCTGCGTCGTTTCAACTATGCTCATCCAGTCTTTAACGAACGTAGTTTACAGGCACAGGCAAGGCGGGAGGAGATTTCTGGCAAAAACCGCACCCATTTTGCAGGGGCCTATTGGCACAATGGTTTCCATGAAGATGGTGTACGAAGTGCGTTAGATGTTTGCGACCATTTTGGGATTAGCCTATGAGTGAGCTCAATAGTGGTATTTACTACGGCACAGTGACGCATAGTCGCTTTACCCCAATAAAACATCACTTTAGCTACAAAATGGCGTTGCTGGCGATTGATTTGGATGAAGTTGATTCTATCAGTCGTATGGGGCGGATATTTGCTAGTCAGCGCCGCGCCTTGCTGAGATTTAATCCTGCGGACTATCTCACTACGTTTACCTCAAAGGACAATCTTAACCGCAAACTCGATATAGAGGAGCCGAGTGCTTCAGCCCTCAAGATCCGAGTGCTTCAGCAAGTGGCAGAATTGGGCGGAGAAGAGCGATGTAATCGAGTGCTATTTGTTGGGCAAATTCGGCATTTTGGCGTGTATTTTAGCCCGGTAAATTTCTATTTTTGTTATCAAAATCAACAGCCTTTATACATGCTTGCCGAAGTGAGTAACACCCCGTGGGATCAGCGCCACTGCTATTTAGTGGATTTATCGGCTCCTGAAATAACGGATAAAGTGTTCCATGTTTCGCCTTTTATGAATCTTGATATGCGCTACCAGTGGCATGTTGCCCCCCCCACTGAACGCTTAAATATTGGTATTGAAAATCTGCCGAATCATTCAGGCAAGCGTTTATTTAATGCAACGCTTTCGATGACTCGCCAAGACATTAATGCCACATCACTTAGGACGCTGTTGTTTCGCTTCCCTTTTATGACGTTGAAAATTTTCGGTGGGATTTACTGGCAGGCGTTAAAGCTGTTCTACAAACGAGTGCCTTTTGTGCCACATCCTGCTCAAATGGAGAAATAATATGGAAAACACTGCATCGCAATCTTCAGTTGTTACGGCAAAATTGCCTGACAGTCTTGCCCGTAAACTACTGCTTAAGGCATTAGAAAATCTCCCTAACGGATGTTTAACCTTAGTCGAGGGTGATAAAAGCTATCGTTTTGGTGAGCACCACAGTGAGCTACATGCAACGCTAGTCGTGAAGCATCCGAGCTTTTATCGTCAAGTGATGTTTTCAGGCTCCATCGGTGCAGGTGAGGGGTATATTCAAGGCCATTGGACCAGCCCTGACTTAACCAAAGTCGTGCAACTTTTTGCTCGAAATTTGCCGTTGCTTGACCAGATTGAAGCTAAATTTAGTTGGCTTACTGGCTCGATTAATCGCTTTAAGCACTTGCTTAATCGTAATTCTCAACAGGGCTCTAAGCGTAATATTCTTGCCCATTACGATTTGGGCAATGCGTTGTATGAGCAGTTTTTAGACCGTGAAATGCTGTATTCCAGTGCCTTGTATCCCCATAGCGAGGCAAGCCTTGCTGATGCGCAGCTACACAAGCTCAAAACCATTTGCGAACGGCTCGATTTAAAGCCGGGGCAAACCCTATTAGAAATCGGGACTGGTTGGGGCGCTTTGGCGATTTATGCAGCTAAACATTATGGTGTGCACGTTACGACCACTACCATCTCCGATGCCCAATATGCCTATGCTAAAGCGCGGGTTGAACGTGAAGGGCTAAGCGATAGTGTGACCTTACTGACCGAGGATTATCGAAATCTTAGCGGTCAATACGATAGATTGGTGTCTATCGAGATGATTGAAGCCGTAGGTCATGAATATTTGCCTGGGTTCTTTAAAAAGCTGGAATCATTGCTCAAACCTGAAGGGCGGATGTTATTACAGGCAATCACTATTTCAGATCAGCGTTACGATAGTTATCGTAAAAGCGTTGATTTTATTCAGCGATATATTTTTCCTGGCGGCTGCTTGCCTTCGGTTCACCAAATGGTTGGCCATTTGGCGAAGCGCACCGATATGCAAGTCTGGTCGATCGATGACATGGGCTTAGATTACGCCAAAACCTTAAAGGATTGGCACGACAACTTTGATCGTTCCGTTGCCCAAATCCAAGCCCTTGGTTATGGCGAAGATTTTATTCGCATGTGGAAGTTTTACCTCAGTTACTGCGAAGGCGGATTTTTAGAGCGCACCACAAGCACTGTGCATTTAGTGGCTGTACGTCCCGGGTATCGTTTACCTAATACGATTAACCGTAGTTAACGTCGCGCAGAGATGCTCCCTATGGTCAGATACATTCAAAATATGTCTAAGCTTCAAGGGGTTATTATCTACAACGCCTTGAGCTTTCAGTGTGTTTGGTGGAGTAGCATCTTATGGGGTAATCGAGTGTTGTTACTCAATATCTCATTGTTATTGATTCATTTTTTACTGTTGGCTTTGGTTGAAAACCGACAAGCTGTGTTTCGGGACTTCAGTACCATGATTAAGGTGGGGTTGCTGGGTATTGCGATTGATACCTTGCTCACTTTGTTCGGGATATTTGAGTTTACCGTTTTACCTTGGTGGCTCGCTTGTCTATGGCTGCATTTTGCCTTGAGCCTGCACCACAGCCTCATTTTTGTGCGTGCTTTACCTATTATTTTGCAGGTTATATTGGGTGGTGTATTTGGCAGTCTTAGCTACATTGCGGGCGCGCAATTTAATGCGGTGACGCTTCCTTTTGGCGAAAGTATTTCCATGCTTATCCTTGCTGTTGTTTGGGCTATCTTATTGCCGCTGTTTATCAAAATATCCCGTAGTTATAGGCCAGTTAGGCGTTATGGGCTTGAACATCGTCGCTTGTGCGATCGTTAATTTTCAAGTGGAGGAATCGGATGTCTATGCTATCGACTAAAACCTATCTTAGGGTCATCTTTGGGTTGTTACTCTCTTTTGCTGGATATGCAAATTCAACCGCTACGGTCGATAACTCGAAGACCCAGGATCTTGTTGAGGTTGGGCGCGGCGAAATGGATTGGCTGTGGTTCAACTTATATAAAGCTCGTCTGATGACACCAACCGGTCAGTATCAGCAGGGGGTGTATCCGCAACTGTTAGATATTGAATATTATCGTGATATTGATGCTGCAGATTTACTGGAAGCCACAGCCGACCAATGGCGACATCTAGGTTATGCCGATAGTGATATTGGTCGCTGGCTTAATTTACTAAAGGGTATTTGGCCTGATGTCACGCCAGGTGATCATTTAAGTTTTAAGATTATCGATGCAAACCAGAGTCAATTTTATTTTAATCAACAACCCCTCGGGCTTATCCAAGAACCACAATTTGCACAGGCTTTTTTAGCGATTTGGTTATCGACTAAAACCAGTCGTCCAAGTTTACGAGCGCAATTACTAGGAGAAAAATCATGCGATTGTTAACGCTAAATTGGACTAAAAATGTCATCTTAAGTTTATTGATGCTCAGCCTGTTATCTAGTTGTTCCTCGGTTGAAGTAGCTGATTATCAAGGTACAAATCCACCATTAGTATTGGAAAAATTCTTTAATGGCCCGCTTAAGGCATCGGGCATCGTTGAGGATTTTAGTGGCAAAGTGATCCGTAAATTTAATGTCACTATGGAGGCGAGTTGGAAAGGGAACGAAGGCGTTATCGATGAATGGTTTGTCTATGATGACGGTGAAACCCAAACCCGTATCTGGCGTATAACCTCCCTAGGTGATGGACAGTATACCGGCACGGCAGGCGATATTATTGGTACTGCAGTAGGTGAGGCGAGGGGAAGCGCGCTGCGCTGGCGCTACGATATGTTATTGCCTGTTGATGGTGATGAATACCAAGTGCATTTTGATGATTGGATGTTTTTAGTTAATGACAATACCATCATCAATAAAAGCGACATTATTAAGTGGGGGGTTACCGTTGCTAAGGTGACTTTAGTGATCCAGAAGCTAGATTAAGCGGCTTGCTGTCATGGTTAACGGTATGGCTTGGCTAATAATCGCTCTCTGACTGCTCTAGACTGGCTCAAAGCAATCTATCGTGAATCATATAATGAAAAAGTATTGGATGTTACTGGCTGTGTTAGCAAGTATTTCATTAACAGCTTGTTCTAGCATTGATTTTCGTTTCGAAGATACTTCAGAGAAACAAGCAGATCCTCATCAATCGAGTGGCGATCCTATGGTGCAAGATAATGAGCGCCGTGTTCGTGATGCGCGCGAAGATGGAAAGCTAGAGCCAAAGGATCCGATTAAATTCTAAGATTGATCAATCTCAATAGAGTTTGAGTGAATTGTGCAGCCCTTACTTTGACATAATGGCTGATGATTCGGAAAATTAACCCGCTTGACGACTATTATCCACTGTCTTCTTATCGTAATACTCAAAGGGAAATTGATTACGGATCCTTTGTTGTAGATTGTCATTTACATTGGCAGATATATGTAGTCGGACGTCGGTATTTTTCTCGGCTCTGATAGTACAAGTGAGTTTATCTGCTTTAGCAAGATGTCGACATTCCTTCTCGAAACGCTCGGGGATTTTGCCTTTGTGGTGAGTCATACGGCCGTCTTTAAAGTGCATTTCGAAAATAGTCGATCCCTTCTTACCACCAAATATCAGCTTATAAACCAGAAACAAACCACTTGCGATAAAAATAAGTTTAAAAATCGTAGCTGTCATGATGTCTCCTATCTTATGTTTATAGAATAAAGATACTCTGGAGTAGCAATGTTTAACAGTGCGCTAACACGCAATTTTAATTTGGCAACGTTAGGTTTATGACCTAGTGTTAATCAATTAAGGAAATATCATCCCCTTCGTTAAGGAAAACGCTATGTACCTATCAAATGCAGACCGTTGGTCGTTATTGTGTAAAATGCAAATTGAAGTGATCGACAAATTATCTTCGCACTTTCCTGAGCGAAAAGAGCCGCTAAGCGAGTTAACTCATGGTTGGCGACACTTGCAGCATCAAGTCCAAACGGGGGATAGGCCGATAGTGCATGAGCTGATAAAGTAAATTGCTAAAATCACAGATACAAAAAATCCACTCAAAGAGTGGCTTTTTTGTTTTTTATGGTGCCGGCACCAAGAGTCGAACTCGGGACCTACTGATTACAAGTCAGTTGCTCTACCAACTGAGCTATGCCGGCTTAACTTTTACTGCTGAATAATGGTGCCCGAACCCGGAATCGAACCAGGGACACGAGGATTTTCAATCCTCTGCTCTACCGACTGAGCTATTCGGGCAACTAAACTA